>NZ_QROG01000030.1:0-21333 GCF_003474585.1 Collinsella sp. AF39-11AT
CCGAGACGGTCCCGGGCTGACAATTTCGACTGTAATGGACGTTCTTGTTCGACTAGTCATTTAAGAACGTCCCCAATGACTAGTCTGAAGGAGTGTCCCCAGCTGCCGGCAGAGACGATATGAGCAGGACATAAAAACATTGAGAGCCCCTGCTGCATGAAAGGCCGCGGATTAGGCCGACAATGGTGAGTGTCTAATTCAGCCGCGGCGGCCACGCCGCATTCATGGAAGGGGCTCCCATGCTCGATACTACCACCTTCGTCGGCCTCGACGTCCACGCCCGCTCGATAAAGGCCGTCTCCCTCGACGTCATGACCGGGGAGGTGCGCGCCGCGACCTTCGGCTACGACGCCGGCGCCGTCGCGGAGTGGGTCCGCTCCGTGGACCCCGGGGCCAGGTGCGTGTACGAGTCCGGGGTCACGGGCTTCGACCTGCAGAAGAGGCTCTCCGGCCTGGGGGTCGACTGCGTGGTCGGCGCCGTCTCGAAGATGATCAAGCCCAGCGCGGACAGGCGCAGGAAGAACGACCGCAACGACGCCGAGTTCCTCGCCCGCATGCTGTCGGTCGGCAACGTGGTCGAGGTGTGGGTCCCCGACGACGAGTGCGAGGCCGCCCGCGACCTGACCAGGGCGCTCGAGGACGCGAGGGACGACACTCTCGCGCTCGAAGCAGCGGCTCTCCAAGTTCCTGCTAAGGCACGGGCTCGTCTTCGACGAGAGGACGCCCACCGGCCGCAGGAAGGGCAACTGGACCCGGGCGCACTGGTCCTGGATCGAGTCGATTAGGTTCGCGGAGGGGGCCGACAACGACGCGCTCGCCTACTACGTCGACGCGGTCAGGCGGGCGGCGGAGGAGAAGGCGAGGCTCGAGGGGCTCGTCGAGGCCGAGGCCCGCAAGCCCAGGTGGCGGAAGAGGGTCGACTCCCTGCGCTGCCTCAAGGGCGTCGACACCGCTTCCGCCGCCGACCTCGTGTTCGAGGCCGGCGAGTTCTCCAGGTTCAGGAACGCCCGCTCGTTCGCCGCGTGGGTCGGCCTGACGCCCTCCGAGCACTCCAGCGGGGAGAGCGACCGCAGGGGCGCGATCACCAAGGCCGGCAACAAGCACCTGAGGAAGACGCTGGTCGAAGCCGCGTGGCACTACCTGACGTGCTCGGGGCGGCCGAAGGACCTCGCCAAGGGCCAGGCCCCGGACCGGGGCGCCCGGAGGCATGCCGCCAAGGGCGTGCGGAGGCTGGTCGAGAGGCGGGAGGCGCTGCTCGCGCGCGGGGTCCACGGCAACAAGGCGAACGTCGCCACGGCGCGCGAGCTCGCCTGCTGGGTGTGGGCGGTCGGCCTCATGGCCGAGGAGGCGTAGGGGGCGGTCCCCCGCACATAAGCCAGTCACCCCGGAAGCGGTTCGATCCGAAGCCGTTGAGGCGAACCTCAGGTCCCTTTTCTGCGAGCGCCCAGGGCGCCACACGCGTGCACAGACTGTCGGTTCGACGTAGAAGCCTCAGCCGTAGCAACGGATTGCCCAGCGAGAGATCGCCACGGGCGGATATTAAACTGCAAAGACGAGCGTCGGTAAGACACGCCGAGGTCGCCGCGGACGGGTTGATATAGGGAGAGGGCCTGACCCCATATCGTTGGGGCCAGGCCCGATTTTGCCTCTTGACAATGTCCTGCTCATATTAAAAGGAACGTCCCTAAGTGCCGACTGGATGCATTAGGAGTATTATCGTCTGCGCAAATAACTAGCGAATCGCATATTAGAGATTGAGAGCGTATGGCAGACACCGCATCTAAGCACATTGACATGACCACCGGCTCGCTGTGGCGCAATATTCCCCTGTTCGCCTTCCCCGTGGCCGCCACGAGCATCTTAGAGCAGCTGTCGAACCTCATCGCCACGGTCATCATCGGTAATTTCTCGGGCGACCAGGGAACCCTCGCCATGGCGGCGGTCGGCTCCAACGTTCCGCTTACCAGTCTTATGCTCAACCTGTTTATTGGCCTGTCGCTTGGCTCCAACGTGGTCATCGCCAACGCTATCGGCCGCAACGATCAGAACATGGTCAAACGCGCCGTCCATACCTCGATTCTTATGGCACTCGTGGGCTTTGTCGTCATCGCGCTGGGCGAGATCTTTGCCGAACCCATGCTCGCCGCGCTCAACGTCCCCGCCGAAACCATGCCGCTCGCCTCGCTCTACCTGCGCGTCTTTTTGCTCAGCATGCCTTCGATCTTGCTCTACAACTTTGAGGCCGCGATCTTCCGTTCCGTCGGCATCACCCGTATGCCGCTGCAGGCGCTTGCCGTGTCCACCGTCCTCAACATTGGCCTGGACCTCATCTTTGTCCCCATACTCCACTGGGGCGTCGCGGGCGTCGCCATCGCCACCGCCATCGCCTACACCGTCAGCGCCGCTACGCTCTTTATCCGCCTGCTCAAGACCGACTCCGTCGTCCGCGTCACCCCACGCGACTTAGGCTTAGACCCCGTCGCCCTCAAGCGCATCGTCAAGATCGGCCTGCCCGCCGGCATCCAAAGCGCCGTCTTTGCCGTCGCCAACATCATCATCCAGTCCGCCATCAACAGCCTGGGTACCGAGGTCATGGCGGCATCCAGCGCCGCTATGAGCCTGGAGTATGTGTGCTACAACCTACTCAACAGCTTTAGCCAGGCCTGCACCACCTTTGTGGGACAAAACCACGGCGCTCGCCAGATCGACCGCTGCACCAAGACGCTCAAGGTCTGCCTGGTCGAAGGCGGTATCGTCGCGCTCACCACCATCGTCATCATCGTCGGTCTGGGGCGCGAGATCCTGGCGCTCTTTAACAGCGATCCCAACATCGTCTCGATCGGCTATATCCGCGTGTGCTCGATCTTCCCGGCATACGCCTTTAGCATGTTCTACGAAAACATGTCCGGTTACCTGCGCGGCTTTGGCATCTCGCTCATGCCCGCCCTCATCACCATGATCTGCGTCTGCGGTATTCGCTTCTATTGGGTCTTCTGCGTGTTCCCGAACTTCCGCACCTTTGCGAACATCATGATGGTCTACCCCATCAGCCTGGGCACCACGGCGTTCTTTATGGTCGTGGCGGTATTGCTCTGCCACCCGGCACGCACCTACCGTCTAGCACAAGCCAAAGCGACAGCCCGCTAATCACCACGCGCAACGTCACGCCAGTCATTAATTGACAATATGCGAGCTCATATAGTCGATAAAGCGCCTCGTGGCGATAGGCATGGTGTCCCAGCTGCGCCAGGCCGCCACTACGTCGCGCGAGGGGGCATGCACGATGGGACGTACGCGAATATCGGCCTGCATGCCCTCGACGGTACGGCGATACAGCATGCTCACGCCTAGGCCCTCCTCCACCATCGCCATGATGGTGTAGTCGTCGGTCACCTCGCTCGTCACGTGCGGCGACAGCCCATGCGCCGCGAATGCATCGAGCACCAGGCTCTGTTCGCCCTCATCCAGCAGCACAAACGGTTCGGACGCCAGGTCGGCAAGCGTCACCTTTTCCTTTGCCGCCAGTGGATGGACGGCTGGCAACAGCGCCACCAGCTCGTCGTGATAGACCACGCGTTTCTCGAGCCCCTCGGTAAATCCACGCGCTGTAAAGCAAAAGTCGACCACGCCATCGTGCACCCACTGGGCATTGCTCGTGTAATCGCCCTGCTTGAGGGTAAAGCGCACGCCCGGATGCAGGGCCCCAAAGTCGCGGATCACTCGCGGCAACACAGTACGACTCACGTTGGTAAACGTCGCAATGCGAATGTCGGTCGACGAAAGCCCCAGCAACTCCTGGCGCTTGCCCTCAAGCTCGGCCTCGGCCGTAACGATCTGGCGCAGATACGGCAGATACTGTTTGCCGTCGCGCGTAAGCGAGACGCCCTGCTTGCCACGCTCGATAATCGTGGTGCCCAGCTCGCGCTCGAGCGCCTTGACGGCCTGGCTCACCGCGCTTTGCGTATAGCCCAGCTCGTCGGCGGCACGTTTCAGGCTGCCGCAATCGACCACCATACATACAATCTGATACCGCGATGCCATCGTGCCTCCACATCGATGTAGCCGTAAAACGTTTTGCCAGGGCCTTTTCTGCTTACATTAGTATTTCTTAATCATACTTAAAATACATTCGCTTTACTACATCCACATCTGGGAGCAGAATCCTTTTTACGAAACCGTTCTGTAACAAAAGGAGTCCCATGGATCGCAAAAAAGCAATCGCGCTCTCATTTTCCGTTCCCGTCGCATGGGGCTTTTCGTACCCCCTCATGAAGATCGGCATGGACAGCATGAACGCCACGAGCATCGTTGCGTTGCGCTGCATCATCGCCTTTGTGGCCTGCCTGTTGCTCTTCCACAAGCGCGCTTTCCGCATCAACCGCGACCTTATGGTCCGTGCCGCCATCATCGGCGCCATCATGGCAACCGAGCTCACCTGCATGTGCCTGGGCTCCAGCCTCACCTCTGCCTCCACTGCCGGCTTTTTGCAGAGCCTGACGGTCGTGATCGTGCCGTTTGCCAACGCCGCCCTGCTGCGCCGCGCCCCCGAGCGCAAAGTGCTCGTCGGCACCGCCATCGTCACCTGCGGCATGCTGCTGCTCTCGGGCGCCGACTTTACCAGCCTGAACCCCGGCGCGATGGTCATGCTGCTCTCGGCCTTTATCTATGCCGGCCACATTATCGTAGCCAAGCGCTTTGTCGAAGAAGTCGATCCGCTGGCTCTGGGCGTTTGGCAGCTGGGCTTCGGTGGCTTGTTCTCGGGCATCGCCGCGTACACCTTTGGCGGCTTCACGCTTCCCAGCACGCCGAACGAGATCGTCGTTGTCGTTGCGCTCGCACTCATCTGCTCTGCCTACGGCTTTATCACCCAGACGCTCGTGCAGCCCCACGTACCTGCCGAGACCACCGGCTTCGCCTTCTCGCTCGAGCCGGTCTGCTCCGCCGTCTTCTCGTTCTTCCTGGTCGGCGAGGTCCTGAGCCCCATCGCCTTCTTTGGCGCCGCCCTCATCCTCACCGGCGTCATGGTGGCAACCGTCGAGCTTCCGCGCCTTCGCGCACACGGACACGCTCGTATGGCAGGAGTGCCCGAGCACATCTCGTAGGCCCCACTCTTCATACAGCCGTGGCATAAAGGCAGCCGGTGCGCCTTTACAATAGATGCCAACAGAGCATCTGCCATAAAGGAGCCCCATGGACACCGCAACCCGCGACCGCAACATAGCAACTTGGTTGGGCGGTGCGCCGCAGTCGGTACGTGACACTACGAACCAGCTGCTCGAGCGCATCGCCCTTCTGCGTGCCGAGCAGACCATCTACCCGGCACAAGACGACATCCTCAATGCCCTCGCCTACACGCCGGCCGACCAGGTCAAGGCTGTCATCTTGGGCCAAGACCCCTATCACGGACCCAACCAGGCCATGGGTCTGTCGTTCTCGGTACCTGCGACGCAAACCAAGTTGCCGCCGAGCCTGCGCAACATCTATAAGGAACTCAAAGCCGATCTGGGTTGTCCCATTCCCGCCACGGGAGACCTAACCCCATGGGCACAACAGGGCGTCCTGCTCCTCAACACTACGCTCACCGTGCGCGAGCATGCCGCGAACTCGCACGCCAAACTGGGCTGGAGCACGCTCACCGACTACGTTATCGAACGCTGCTGTCAGCTGCCCCAGCCGGTAGTCTTTTTGGCATGGGGCCGCTTTGCCCAGCAGATGGTCGAAGGCAAGCTCGCCGCTACCGGCGCGGGCAAGGCAACCGGCAAGTTCTGTCTGGCCTCTACGCACCCCTCGCCGCTTTCGGCCAACCGTGCCACGGCAGAACTCCCCGCTTTTATGGGGTCGCGCCCCTTCTCTGCCGCCAATCGGCTACTCGAACAGCACGGCTCGACCCCCGTCAACTGGACTTGCATCGGCTAAAAATCGATACATCAAAAACGCGCCCGACAGCTTTCCATCGGGCGCGTTTCCTATTCGGGCCAAATAAATTGCGTGCGGCCGGCCTCGCCGCCATCGATCAACAGGCTCTGCCCGGTCATAAACCGGTTGGTCACGCCCACAAAGTAGATCCACTCGGCGATCTCTTGGGCGGTGGCCCAGCGTTTAAGCGGCGTGAGCTCCATAATCTGGTTCCACAGGTGTTCGTCTTCCATCACGCAACGGTTGAGCGGCGTGATAACGCCGCCCGGGTCCACGCTGTTGGCGATGGCCTGCGGCGCCAGGCGGTTTGCAAGGTTCTTGGTGTAGGCAATAACGCCACCCTTGCTGGCAGCATAGGCGGGAAACTCCGATCCCGTATGTCCGCTCGCCGACCCCACATTGACCACGGATTGGATAGCAGGCGCTGGCTTGGCGGCAAGCCCCTCTCCCACAAAGGCGTAGCGCTCGGTCACGTTGATGGTGCCACGCAGGTTGGCGGCAATGTCATCGGCCGAATCCTGTACACCGGCAACGTTCACGATTACCTGAGGCTCAAGGTCGCCTGGAAACGAGTTAGGCTCGCGTACATCAACGATCAGATGGCGGTAGCGCTCGTGCTCGACCGCCGTCGGCAGCAGGTCAAAGCCCACGACCTCGTGGCCCTCGTCCAAAAAGCGCTGCACGCACGCGGCTCCGATACCGCCCGAAGCGCCCGTGATCAAAACCCGCATACTTGCCCCTTAGGCGGTTGCGTGGCGCTCGAGGTACTCGGCGCCCACATTCTCACGCTCCCAGCCACGCACGACCTTGTAGCCCACGGGGCTCAGAAAGACCTCGCACAGCAGCTCGGCAACAGCGCCGGTCAGCGAGCACATAAGGACCTGCACCCAGGTCCAACCAAAGAACGTGTGGCTCACCACAATGGCAAAGACCAAGTTGTCGATAAACTGGCCAACACCCGTGGACACATAGGAGCGGAAGGCAAAGCTCGCAAAGTTATTCTTTTTGAGCATACGGCCGAGCGACTGGTTGAGCGTGGAATTAACCACGGCAGAAACGAGCATTGCCAGCGAAGAGCCCAGCACCACGTACCAGGTGCCGCCAATGGTGGCGTTAAGGGCAGTGTTGACCTCGATCATGCCCGTGTCGTAGTAAGCGCCCCACATGCCGGGCGTGAGCGAGCACGCCCAAAAGCACAGGCTCACGGCCAGGTTGACCAGCAGCGCGAGGACAGAGATTTTGATGGATGCCTTGGCGCCAAAGCGCTTGCAGATCATGTCCTGGCACAAAAACGAAACCCAGCTCACCACAAAGCCGCAATCGAGTGCCAGATACGGCAGGCTGATAAGCTCTTTGTTGGCCAGCAGGTTCATCATGATGACACTCACGAAAAACAGCGAAACCGTTGCCGCGGGAATGCTCCGCAACAGGACCTTGTAGTCCTCCATGACCTTCTTGATCATTATGTACTCCTTTGGTTTTAGGTTTAACGAGCAGGATATCGGACCCGAACTGCTCGGACGTCACGGGCTTGAGACGACGATGGGTATAATAGCCGCTCACACGGCATCAGGCAAGCAAACGGCGCGGCAGCCCCACAGGGCCACCGCGCCGATGCATTAAAAGGCTACGTTGCCAAACTCCGACAGGATAAGATCGGGGTTGTGATCGGTTGCCCAATCCACGTTCCACGGGCTCGTGAACAGCAGCAGCTTACCGCCGCGCATGTCCTCGACGCGCAGCGTGTCACGCGTGAGCGAAAGGCCCGGGATATCAATGGTATCGGGGTCGTTCTGAATCCAGCGGATGTCCGTATAGGGCAGCGGCTGGCGACGGACCTCAACACGATACTCGGCCTTGAGGCGGCGCTCGAGTACCTCAAACTGCAGCACACCGACCACGCCCACGATGACGCTCTCCATGCCGGCACCCAGCTCGCGGAAGATCTGGATGGCGCCCTCCTGGGCAAGCTCCTCCATGCCCTTCACAAACTGCTTGCGCTTGAGCGTGTCGACCTGCGTAATGCGAGCGAACATCTCGGGGGCAAACGTCGGGATCTGCGGATACTGCACGTGGCGCTTGCCGGAGCACACGGTGTCACCGATGCTAAAGATACCCGGATCGAACAGGCCCACGATATCGCCCGCGTACGCCTCGTCCACGATGGCGCGGTCATCGGCCATCATCGACGTGCCCGTGGCAAGCTTGAGCTTGCGGTTGCCCTGCACGTGGAAGGCGTCCATGCCACGCTCGAACTTGCCCGAGCAAATGCGCACAAAGGCGATGCGGTCGCGGTGGTTCTTGTCCATATTGGCCTGGATCTTAAACACAAAGCCGCTAAAGTCATCGCGGCAGGGATCGACCGGTTCGCTGGTGAGCGTATCGGTATAGGCGCGCGGCGTCGGGGCCAGACGCAGGAACTCCTTGAGGAAGGGCTCCACGCCAAAGTTGGTGAGCGCCGAGCCAAAGAACGCCGGGCTCAGCTTGCCGCAGGCCACGGCATCCAAGTCGAGCTCGTCGCCGGCGCCATCGAGCAGCTCGATGTCGTCCATCAGGTTCTTATGGTTCTCTTCGCCAATAAGCTCGTCCATGGAAGGATCGCCCAGCTCGGCCTCGACCTCGGCGACCTTCTTGGTGGCGTTGGCGTGGCCGTCGCCCTCAAAGGCAATGACGCGACGGGTCTGACGGTCGAACACGCCGCGGAAGTTGCGGCCGCTGCCGATCGGCCAGTTCATGGGATACGTATTGATACCCAGGACGTTCTCGATCTCTTCCATGAGCTCAAACGGATCGCGAGCCTCGTGGTCGAGCTTATTCACAAAGGTGAAGATGGGAATGTGACGCAGCGTACAGACCTTAAAGAGCTTTTTGGTCTGGGCCTCGACGCCCTTGGCGCCGTCGATGACCATGACTGCGGCGTCGGCGGCCATAAGGGTACGGTAGGTATCCTCCGAGAAGTCCTGGTGGCCGGGGGTATCGAGGATGTTGACGCAGGCGCCATTATAGGTGAACTGCAGCACCGAGGAGGTAACGGAAATGCCGCGCTCCTTCTCGATGTCCATCCAGTCCGAGACGGCGTGCTTAGCCGAGCTCTTGCCCTTGACCGAGCCGGCGGTCTGGATGCTGCCGGTATAGAGCAGCAGCTTCTCGGTAAGCGTGGTCTTACCGGCGTCCGGGTGGCTGATGATCGCGAATGTGCGGCGCGACGAGATTTCATCCGACAGGCTTGCCATGCGGATCCTTTCTTGCATTGAGTGCATTACGTCGTTGTAACCGCATTATTGTAGCCGCCAAATCCCGCCATAGGGCACCTATCAGGACAAATTCATTAGCCGAGCTCGCTGTGCACCGGGCAGCCGCCTCAAGGATTGTCTCGATCTGTAACATCTAGCCGCCAAAATCGGCTCCAGATGTTACAGATCTAGATAAACGGCTGGGAAGATCGACACCGTCTCAATCTCGTCTCAATCTGTAACAGATAGACGGGTTTTGAGCCTCTACCTGTTACAGATCGAGATAAACGCGCAGGCGGGCGACCAATGTCTCAATCTGTAACATCTAGCCACCAAAAACGGGCCTTAGTGTTACAGATTGAGATGAACGAGCAGGAAGGTCGGGACTGTCTCAATCTGTAACAGGTAGACACCAAAATCGGCTCCAGATGTTACAGATCGAGACAAACGAACGAAGAGACAGGCGAGCCTACATTTCTTCTTGCATAACTGTGCATAGTGTATATATACTGTGCTTACCGGTTATATACACGTGTAGCCCAACAGCTAAGGAGCCGCTGTGGACATTATCCTATCCAATTCGAGCGACAAGCCCATCTACGAGCAAATAGCCTCGCAAGTCAAAGCTCAGATCCTTTCGGGCACGCTCGCGGCGGGAGCCAAACTCCCCAGTATCCGTGCACTCGCGAGCGATCTTGGCGTGAGTGTCATCACCACCAAGCGCGCCTACGCCGACCTGGAGCAACTCGGCTTCATCTGCACCGTGCAGGGCAAGGGCTGTTTTGTCGCCGAGGGCAACCAGGAGCTCTTGCGCGAAAACCAGCTCTGCCATATCGAAGAACTGCTTGCGAAAGCGGCGAGCCAAGCCGAAGCCCTGGGCGTTACGCGCGACAAGCTGCACGAGATGCTCGACCTGGTAGCCCCCGAAACCATGCAGTAGCCATCTGCAAGAAAGGCTATACCATGCAAAACCTTTTAGAACTCAAAGGCATCTCACGCCGTGTGAGCGACCGTTTTTCGTTGCGAGTGGTCACACTCGCCGTGGAGCCCGGCCAGATCGTTGGCTTTGTGGGCGCAAATGGCGCCGGCAAGACGACGACCATTCGCGCCGCGCTTGGGCTTATAAAGCTCGATGCCGGCGAGGTGCATCTGCTTGGACAGCGCTGCGACGCCAACGCGCCCGACGAGACGCAGCGCCACCTGCGCTCCCGCATCGGGCTTGTCCTGGACACGTGTCCCTTCCCCTCCACGCTCAAGGTGGGCCAGGTCGAGAGGCTCGTAGGCCCGGCATACCCCACGTGGAGCTGCGAAACGTTCGCCGGATTCATCGACCGATTTGGCCTCGATCCCAAGACGAAGGTCAAGGACCTCTCCCGCGGCATGGGCATGAAGCTGCAGCTTGCCTGCGCACTCAGTCACAATGCTAAGCTGCTCGTTTTGGACGAAGCCACCGCGGGCCTCGATCCCATGGCGCGCGAGGAACTGCTCGACGAGTTGCTTGCCTTTGTCGCCGACGGCCAGCACAGCGTGCTGCTCTCAAGCCACATTACATCCGACCTCGATCGCACTGCCGACCGCGTCATCTGCATCGATAACGGCTCGATTGTGTTTGACCTGCCGCGCGAGGACATTACCGACCGAGCCGGCATCGCCCACTGCACCCAAGCACAGGCGTCCGAGCTCATGGCTTGCGTCGAAGGCGCCCGTGCCGCCCACCACGCCTATAGCGTGGACGTGCTCGTGCCCAACCGTCGCGAGGCGCTCGAGGCCTTCCCCGAGATTCCCTGCGACCGGGCAACAATTGATGACTATCTTCGCCTCATGCTGAAAGGGGCTTCGAAATGAAACGCGCCTTTATGTCTGAGCTCGCCATCGTCCGCACGCTTGTCCCGAGCATCGCGGGCGTCGGCCTGTTCATCTTCGTCGTACTGACCCTCGCCAACGCATCGGATGGCGATGCCAGTATGAGCGCCGGCGCCTGTGCGGTCAGTGCCATGTCGCCCATCGTGGTCATGAACTCGCTGGCCGGCTACGACAATCAAAACGGATGGGAGCGCTATCGGGCAACGCTGCCCCTCTCGCGCAAAGACATCATCTGTGCACGCTACCTGAGCATCATTGTCTTCTCGGCCGTCATGGCGTGCGCCGCCGCGCTTCTGAGCATCGTCTCCATCCCGCTCTTCAACAGCGTGGGTATCCCCTCGACGGGACAGACCGTCTTTGAGACCGCAATCGCTTCGACCGCGTCCATGCTCATTTCCCTCATGATGGTGTTTCTGGCACAGCCGCTGTTCTTTCGATTTGGACACATGGAGGCGCTGCGCCTTTCCGTCGGCCTGTTTGCCCTGCTCGGATGCCTTGCCATGGCCACACTGAGCTCCTCCAACCCCATCAGCAACTGGCTCATGTCGATTGCTGGGGCGAATCCCGATCCCGCCGTTCTGGGCTGTCTGTGCGCAGGAATTGCCGTGCTGGCCCTCGCGCTATGCGCAATCAGCTGCACCGTCAGCACCAAGGTTTATCGAGTACACGACCTGTAGGCACGCGAGTCTCAATCCACGAAGGACGCGATCGCCCCCCCCCGCAAATCCGTGACAAATGGTATATCCCCGGCACGCGCTATCGTGCTACTTGCGCAGCGGCTTGGGCAGCGGAATGCCTGCCGCAATGACTGCGGCGATGATCATGCAGACGATGCCTTTAAGCGGAAAACACATGAGCAGCAAGCCCACGACCATGACCGGCTGGCGCATGACGGCGCCCATCGTCGAGGCCGTGCAGACGGCGACGCAAAAGACCGGATCGGCGCCCGTCAGGATGGCAAGGCCGTAGCCCAGGCTTACGCCCGAGAAGATAACCGGGAAGAAGTGGCCGCCGCGCCAGCCCATGTTGATGAGGGCGGGTGTCAGCATGGCCTTGAGAAGACCGGTCGCGATGAGCACACCGGCGGGGATGGTGAGGTAGGTCTCCATAAGTACGTCGGCCTGGGTCTCACCGGCAAACATGGTATAAGGCAGAACTGTGCCGCAGATGGCGACCGCCAGACCAGCCAGCATGGCCTTGACGACGGGGCGCTCCCCTATTGCATGGGACAGCGCCTCACTTGCATGCTCAGAGACAAAGTACAGCCAACCGCATACGGTGCCGACCAACGCCAGCGGAATGAGCCAGACAAGTTCCAGGTTACCCACCTGGGCGGCCTCGAACCTGGGCATGCCCATGCCGCCGCCCATAAGCTGGCCGAGCAGCAGATAGGTGCCCAGACCGCCGGCAATCGCGATGCCGTAGACCACGGTCTTTTGCGCCTTGGGCAGCTTGATGGTGATCTCATCGGACGCGGAGTCCTCGCCAGCGCCCTGGCCGTCGGCGCTACCGGCGAGCGGCGCCACAAAGCCAAACACGGGCGCGGTAAAGAGCGCCGTCAGGGCAGCCTGGGTGCCCAGCAGCGTGAGCTCCCTAAACTCGGCGCCAAAGCGACGCATGCGGTCGCCGACCCAGCTGCACAGACCCGCGATAACTCCGGTCAGGCCGGCCTCCGGTCCAATACTTCCGCCAAACAGCAGCGGCAGCAATGCCGCAAGCGAAAGCTTGCCGAGGTTGTCGTACGGGTAGCGACCGTCTTGTTTAACCTTGGCCATCACCTGGTTGAGGTCATCGGTCTTGGTGCCCGTAATCTTTTCGTACAGACCGATCAGCAGGCCGCCCAGCAAGCAGACAAAAAACGGGTACGGCAGAAAACCGAACGGGCCGCTCGCGAGCTCAGGCGAAGCGACGCCCAGCGCGTGCGGAATCTCGGTCCATAGATAGTCGACACCGTGCTCCATCGCAAAAAAGAACAGCCAGACCGCGGCGCCTGCGAACGCACCGGTCACGGCAACGCTAACTAAAAACAGCGCACGGTTTTTGGGTTTTGCAAGACTATCCATCGGGACCTCCCGTGGTCAAATTCGGCAAAGATACGTTTTATTGTAGAGCGAGCGTTACCCGAACGAGCCAACCGTCTGCGCCGCAAACGGCACCATTGGGAGTCATAGTGGGGCAGGCTCAAGACTTATCCGTTGATAATCGAGGCAATCTCGCGCAAATCGTCGGCAAAGTAGATGCCGTGCTGGCGCCTCGGGCTCGAAAGCCCTTTATCAATCATGCGTCCGAGCAGCGCCTTGAGATCGTTGTAGTAACCGTCCAGGTTATACAGGATGCACGGCGCGCTCAGATGCCCCAGCGACACGGCCGACATGACCTCGGCAATCTCCTCGAGCGTACCCGTCCCGCCGGGAAAGGCAATGAAGGCATCACCAAGCTCGATCATCTTGGCCTTGCGCTCGGCCATGTCGCTCGTCACGATGAGGTCGTCGATGCCATCGTGCTGAAACTCGGCCTCGATAAAAAAGCTCGGCTCCACGCCCGTCACGTGTCCACCGGCATCGAGCACGCTATCGGCGAGCGCGCCCATCAAGCCCGACTTGGACCCGCCGTATACCAACGCGTGTCCGTTAGCGCCAATCCAGTTGCCCAGCTCCTGCACCGCGGGCAGAAACGCCGGGTCATTACCGACGCTGGCACCCAGATACACGGTGATATTCATATTCAGTCCCCCTCATCGTGACGCACGGCGCCCGTTCTAGCGCTGGCGTCGACGATACTCGCGCACGCGACGCGAAAGATCGGCGAGCTCGTCACGATCGAGCTCTTCCAAATGCTCAAGATCGTCCATAAAGCGCGCCATGGTGTCCTTTTGGCGCATCTTGATGAGCGTATTGCAGTAGTTCACCGCCACGCCCGTAAGCATGGCGATGTAGAAGATGCTGATGACGCTCAAGACGACGGTAATCGCGCGGGCAACCGGTGTCTCGGCCGGAATGTCACCAAAGCCGATGGTCGAGACCGTCTCAAAGCTAAACCAAAGTCCATCGCCAAAGGTGAGGGTCGTGGGCTCGGACAGCCAGACGGCCGTCGAGCACAGCAGATAGAACACAAGAAACAGGCCCGTGATGCGCGCAAAGCCAGCCTGGCGCAACACGTCGGCAAGCGTCCTCAACTTGTTCATCGCGACCCCTTTTCCCAGACGCCCAATCACATTCGCTCGGTATTGTCCCACGCCTCCCCCGCAAACGGAACTAGTCATTGGACGTTCTTAAATGACTAGTCAAACAAGAACGTCCCCAATGACTACCTGACCGTTTAGCGGTGCGGTGGCTGAGTGGGCAGGTTGAGCTGGTATCCTTATGTGATACTGTCTCGACTCGATAGGATTTCATGTGAAACCTTCCGCCATCCTTCGTTTGGCTCTATATCGCACCCTAGCCGTTGCGGTTGCCGTACTCACCGTACTGAGCGCCGTCATGCCTGCCCCCGCCTTTGCCGCCGACTCCGACCACCAGGTCAAGACGGTCCGCGTTGGCTGGCTCGTCAACAACAAAGGCTTCCAGGAAGGCACGCCGGGCGAGCGCCTCTCGGGATGGGGCTACGAGTACCTCCAGACCCTCTCGTATTACACAAAGGGCTGGCAATACGAATACGTTAGCGGCACCTTCTCCGAGCTTATGGACATGCTCGAGGCGGGCGAAATCGACCTCATGCCCAACATCTCGTATTCGGCAGAACGCGAGCAGAAGCTGCTCTTTTCCTCAAATCCCGAGGGCACCGAGCGCTACTATATCTACGCCAGGCCCGACCGCGACGATCTGGCCAAGGGTGACCCTCAGGCGCTCCAAGGCCTCACCATCGGCTGCAACTCTGGCGTTATGCAAACTATCGTCGGCCAGCAGTGGCTCGCCAACGAAGACGTTACCTGCACCTATAAAGAAATCGACACCGGCAGCGCCCTCTTTGAGGCGCTTGCAGACGGCGAGGTCGACGCCGTCATCATGAACGACACCATTTCGTCGCCCGATGCGTCACCCATGTTCTACGTAGGCTCGAGCGACTACTATTTTGCCGTTCCCAAAAGCCGCCCTGACCTGATGAACGACATCAACGCCGCCATGACGACCATCGCCCGCGATAACCCGCGCTATAACGAGGAAGTCAAAACGAGTTACTCGACCCAAAACAGTGGCTCGTCATCGCTCACCGGCACCGAGACCACCTGGCTCAAAGAAAACGGCAATACCATCACGCTCGGCTATCTTAAAAACCAACTTCCCTACTGTACGCAAAATGACGACGGCGAGATGGAAGGGTCGCTCGCCTCGCTTGCAACGACGTTGCACGACAAGTTTGACATTACGGTCAAAACAATCGCACTCTCGAACAACAAGCAAATGATCAAAGCCCTTTCCAACGGAACCATCGATGTCGCCCTGCCGTTGTTTCGCGACTACTGGCTCGCCGAGCAGACAGGGGTCATCCAGTCAAACTCGATGGGAACGGTTTCGCTGACCGCCATTCACAGTGGCAAAAACCTGAACAGCGACCTTAAGAACATCGCTTGTACAAAGAGCACAATCGTTAACCGTTTTGAGCTCGAAAGTCTCTTTCCGAACGCAACGGTAACCGAGTATTCGAATGACGGCGAGGTGCTCAAAGCCCTCGATGAGGGGAAGGCACGTTGCATCATTGTCCCCAGCACGCGCCTGGAAACTCTCCGCGACATCTACGACATCGAGGATTTCGAAACACAGGAACTCACCAACACGGCACAACTATCGTGTTTAATTTCGCGCGGCAAGCCCGAGCTGCTGGGAATCATCAATAAGGGCATCGTCAATGCAGGTGAATCGCTCTCTGCAAACAGCTATTTCCCCACATCGTACTCGGCGCAAGAATCGGATGCGTTCCGACTTCTCTACCGCAACCGCATCGTCATTGCGGCAGTCGTCATTTGCATTTTGCTCACCGGCATCGTCATCCTTGTCTGGTCGCTTTACCGCGCACAGGAGGAACGGCAGAAAGCCGATGCCGCCAACGCCGCCAAAACCGCTTTCCTCACGCGCATGAGCCACGACATCCGCACGCCGCTCAACGGCATCCTAGGCCTTATCGAAATTGAGGAATTGAGAGAAGGCGACATGCAGGTCGCCCGCGAAAGCCGCGCCAAGGCGCGCGTTGCCGCCAATCACCTGCTGTCACTGATTAACGACATCCTCGAGATGGGCAGGATCGAGGAGTGCAAAGTGACGCTCGAGCACGAATCATTCAACCTTAAAGAGCTGTGCGACAATGCGCTCGTACTGTGCAAGCTCCGCGCATCGGACCGCGGCATAACCATGCTCGACACCAGCGAGCCCTACGCTGTCGACCAATATATGATCGGCAGCCCCACCCATATTCGGCAGATCCTTGTCAACCTGCTCGACAACAGCATCAAGTACAACAAGCACGGAGGCACCGTCACGTTCTCATCGACCATCAAACCGGTCGACGACGAGCACGCCGTGTTTTGCTTTAGCGTCTCGGATACCGGCATTGGTATGACGCCCGAGTTTTTGACGCACATTTACGAGCCGTTTGCCCAGGAAGGCGCCGATGCGCGCAGCAAGTTCCAAGGAACCGGCATTGGCATGTCTATCGTCAAATCGCTCATCGATATGATGGGCGGCACGATTGAGATTTCGAGTGAGGTTGGCGTGGGGAGTACGTTTGACGTCCGGATTCCGCTCGATATCGACAAGAACCCTCAGATAAAAGAATGTGCAGACGCGCAGGTAAGCAGCTGCTCGCTCGCCGGCATGAACGTCCTTTTGGCAGAAGATAACGAACTCAATGCCGAGATTGCCCAAGCTCTGCTCGAAAGCGAAGGCATCGTCGTGACTCGCGCCGCCGACGGCAACGAGACAGTCGACCTATACGTTAGCCGTCCCGCCGGCAGCTTCGATGCAATCCTGATGGACATCATGATGCCGGGCATGGATGGCTACGAGGCAACCCGCGCGATTCGCCTGAGCGAAAAGGCCGATGCAGCCGACATCCCCATCATCGCGCTCACTGCCAACGCCTTCAACGAGGACGCCAAGGCGGCACACGATGCCGGTATGAACGCCCATCTGCCCAAACCGCTCGACTTTAACAAGCTCAAAAACATACTCGCCCGCATCAAGAAAAACGGAACTGTTTCGCTATAGTTTGCGTTTAACCACCATGCACAGCCAGAAAGGAAGCCAACGATGTTTAGGCCCTTACGTCGAAAGAAACGCGCCATCACTGACGAGGAAGCGCGCGAGTTGCTCGCCACCTGTAAGCGCGGCGTCTTTGCCGTCAACGGCGATGATGGCTACCCCTATGCCATTCCCGTCAACTACTTCTTTGACGCCGAGCACGACAAGATTTATTTCCATGGCGCCAAGGCCGGCCACAAGGTCGATTCGCTCAGGCGTGACGATAAAGTCTGCTTTACCGTTTACGGCAACGAGTGGTACAAGGACGGCGACTGGGCTCCTTACGTCATGAGCACTGTGGTCTTTGGCCGTTGCCGCCTGGTAGATGAAGCGCCTGCGTTTATCGAGGACAAAGTCCGCCAGCTCGCGCTTAAGTACTACCCTTCTGCCGAAGAAGTCGAGGAAGAAATCGCCAAAGACATCAAGGGCGTCCAACTCTACGAGATTTCAATTGAGCATCTTTGCGGCAAGCAGATTCAGGAAAAGTAGCGAATGCGAAAAACGCGCTCGCTACCCTCTGCGCCCCATGCGCCCACGCATTTTGACGGCGTGGGCGCATGGGGCAGCACTCGAATCGAGCGCCCCCCTATACCCCAAAAACGTAGCGGTCCAGGCGCTCACACGCCTCCTTTACCCGCGAAAGGGGCAGTGCCAGATTCACGCGAATGTGGCAGGGCCCGTGGAACGGGCGGCCGTCCTGATACCCCACGCCCACGCGCGCCCCCTCGTCGAGCAGCCACTGAATATCGCGGCCATGCTCGCGGCACCACTCGGTGCAGTCCAGAAACACCATGTAGGTGCCCTGCGGACGCGAATAGGACACGCCCGCAAAATGCTTGTCCACGTAATTGCAGAAGTAGTCGACGTTGCCCTCGATGACCTCATTGAGCTCATCAACCCACTCGTAGCCTTGCGGCTGGTAGGCACCGATAAGCGCATGCATGGAGAGGACGTTCATCTCGTTGTAGTGCGTCTTGTTGGACACGGCGCACACGCGG
Organism: Collinsella sp. AF39-11AT; assembly: GCF_003474585.1. Lineage (NCBI taxonomy): Bacteria > Bacillati > Actinomycetota > Coriobacteriia > Coriobacteriales > Coriobacteriaceae > Collinsella > Collinsella sp. AF39-11AT. The sequence goes on from NZ_QROG01000030.1 coordinate 18,244, forward strand.
TCGCGCAGCGTCTCGTTATAGATGATGTGGTAGCTGCCGACCAGGCCCGCCAGGTTAAACGTCTTGCTGGGCGCATAGAGGGCAACCGTGCGCATGCGGGCATCCTCGCTCACCGACTGCGTCGGGATATGCTTGTGACCCGGCAGGATGATATCGGACCAAATCTCATCCGAGATCACCACGCAATCGTGCTGGCGATAGATGTCCATGGCACGTTCGATCTCGTCGCGCCCCCATACGCGGCCGCAGGGATTGTGCGGCGAGCAGAACACCGCGGCATGGATGTGGTTTTGGGCGAGCTTTCGCTCCATGTCCTCAAAGTCCATGCGCCACACGCCCCGATCGTCGAGCTTAAGCGGGCTGTGGACAATGCGATAGCCCGCGGCTTCGATAGACTTGGTAAAGCCGATGTAGGTGGGACTGTGGACCAGTACCGCATCGCCCGGCTGGACATATGCGCGCAGCGTCGACACGACACCGCCCAGCACGCCGTTTTCGTAGCCGATATGCTCCGGCGCCAAGCCCTCAACGCCGTTGCGACGGCTTTGCCATTCGATGATGCGGTCGAAGTACTCGTCACGCGGATTGAAATAGCCAAACATGGGATGCTGGGCGCGCTGAATGATGTGTTCCTGAACCGTGGGCACCGTGGCAAAATTCATATCCGCCACCCACATGGGGATGCGGTCGAAGCCCTCGTCGGGTGCGTTCGGAGCCATGTCGGGAATTTCTCCCCAGGAGTCAACGGCGATGGCGTCCATACCGTGGCGGTCGATAAGCGAGGTAAAGTCGTATTTCATGCTGAGCTCCCGTGCAAAGCGGATTGTTTCGGTAGGCGTTATTGTCCACCAGCGTGGGCGGTTTTGGAGCGGAGTTTGGCGCTTAATTTGACGGGTGCGGACGAATGGCTGGTTAGTCTCGCGCGTCGTTGATGGCGGTTATCGTCAACCTGGTTCCGTCGACCGTAAACGATATGTCAAGCCCAGCGTAAGCCAAATGGTAAACGCGGTTTGGCTCGTGTTTGCTGCCCGCACGGCGCGGATCTTGGCGGAGCACCTCGATCAAGCCGGGGAGCTTTGTGTCCGGGACCATGTCCCGCAGCGCTTGCGGGAGCTCGACATCGAGCTCTTGCCATGGCGCGTCCTCAATCCAGCCGCCCGTCGCATCCGGGTGACAGTCCGCAAACGGAATGTAAGGCTTAATGTCGTAGATGGGCGTACCGTCGCGCAGGTCGGCCCCCAGCACATGGATGATGGGACCATCGTCGGTGAGCTCGACACGATCAAGCTTGACGCAGGTGAGCCCGATGGGATTAGGGCGAAACGGACTGCGCGTGGCAAACACGCCCACGCGTTCGGCTCCACCCAGACGCGGTGGGCGCACGGTTTTCGACCATTTTGCGTTGGTGCCGGACCTGTCCTGCGTTTTGGCATCGGCGGCTATGTCCTTAGCCGTGCCGCCGGGCGTTCCGTTTTCGAAGCGCCAGAGCAGCCATAGGTGAGAGAAGGAGTCCAGACCCTCAACTGCAGCGTTGGAGGCAAATTCCGGCTCAAAGACGATGCGTCCCTGCAGATGGGGCGCCAAAAAGCTGTTGCGTGGGATGCCGAACTTCTGCGGCAGGTCGGTATGTATGTGTGCAATAGGTTCCATGCCGGTCATTGTACGGCATGGAGGCGTGGGGTGTTGCGCGCAATTCTTCGCCGCGGTCCCCGTCGTGCAACCAACGGTTGCTTGGAAGGGTGCCGGCCGCCGCGTATGCTTAAAGCAACAAACAGCAGAAAGGAGCCGTCATGGCCTTTGCAGAAAAGCTCATCGCCATCCGCCGCGACAACAATCTCACCCAAGAGCAACTCGCCGCCAAGCTCTTCGTCACACGCCAAGCCGTCAGCCGTTGGGAACGCGGCGAAGTCACGCCGGGCATCGACATGATGAAGCTCATTGCCGCCATAACCGGAGAACCGCTGTCCCACCTGCTCGAAATGCCCGAGCACTATTGCCAGAGCTGCGGCATGATACTCACGCCCGACGACTGCGGCACCGATGCTCACGGCGCAACGACCGACCATTACTGCAAGTGGTGCTACGACCACGGCAAGTACACCTACGAGACCACGATGGAGGCCATGATTGAGGATTGCGCCCCGCGCCTGGCACAAAACACCGGTATGTCGCTCGACGAAGCCGTCTCTCTCATGGGCGCCGTGCTGCCGCAATTGGAGCGCTGGCGCACCGTGCAGGAAAACGAGGAGCGCTACGGTGCCGAGGCGCGGGCGCGCTATGGCGACGAGGCCGTCGATGCAGCAAACGAGGCACTGCTGGACATGGACCCCGAGACATGGAACGACATGAAGGAACTCGAACGCGCTATTCTGGGCCAGCTCTCGATCGCCATGGGCGACGGCGAACCGGATGGAAGCGAGGCGCGCAAGCTTGTCGCAATGCACCGTCGATGGATTGGCCTTAACTGGGGACACGAACCCCAAGACGAAGCATACCTGGGCCTCGCCCACGGCTATCTTGCCGATCAGCGCTTTGTTGACTACTACGACAAGCCCTGCGGCACCGGAGCTACGGCGTTTCTGGTACAGGCCATCGAGTCGTCGCTGGCCCGCGCATAGATTGCGGCGGCTTTGGGTATTTCAATCAAAACCGCAACCGATTGGAGACACCATGGCTACTGATCATGAACTCGCGCTCTACGTTATGACTGGCTGCCCGTATTGCATAAAGGTCAAGCGCTTTTTGGCCGATAACGGCGTGACCATTCCCGAACGCAATATCTCGACTGACCCCGATGCCGAGCAGACGCTCATCGCCGTCGGCGGAAAACGCCAGGTTCCCTGCCTGTTCATTGACGGCGCGCCGCTCTACGAGTCGGGCGACATCATCGCGTGGGTGCAGAAGAACCTGCTCTAGCACGCGCACTGCGGCCAGTTCGCGCCAACCGAGCCGAACCCATACGAACCAAACATGTACGCCAGCATCCAAAGTCGACATTTTCCGACATCTTTGGATGCTGACGTACAGCTTTTCAATCTAGTCATTGGGTGTTCCTATAGTTTTGTCAACCGTCGGGGCTACTCCCGGTAG
>NZ_QROG01000031.1:0-20370 GCF_003474585.1 Collinsella sp. AF39-11AT
TTGCTGCCTAGGCTAGCCCCTTGTCACACAAACTACCGAAGCCTCCCTTTTTTCATGTATGCAATGTGTGACGTACTAGCCAAGCACCATCCCGGCAATGGAATGATCGAGCATGGGCGGCTTCTACTGGTTGACGTGATCGTGGTCAAACAAGTGATATCGATTAGAATTAAATCAATTGCGCTGGAAGCCTTCGGGCGACACCTGAAGAGGGTTGATGCGTCGGTCCTCTTTTTTTGTTTGGATGTAAGATTCGGCCAGGCAAAACAAGGATCTCATTTGGGGAGAACAAATATCCGGCGGTTTTCCGCTTCGGGACGCGCGGTTTAAGGGTGCTTTTCGGAAGTGCGGGGAAAAATCGGAAACCTCCGAGCATAAACCGAATTTCGGCAACAAAACCGCAGGTCGCGGAAGGCTAAAACAGGGGTCTGGTCTGTCGATCTCGGTTTTTCACCGCACTTCCGGAAACGCCCGACGGAAGCATGCGGCAAATTTTGGAACCCTCGAGCACATCGTCCTTTTCATGAAAAGAACCCGCAGGTAGAAGCGTTGCCACTATCCAGTGTGGTTGACGTGTCTAGAATATGCCGCACACTTCCGGATTTTGCATAAGCTCGACTGGTTTGTTTATCGATTGGGGCAGAGGAATCTTGTCTGGACCTCGTTATATGTATTTAAATGGATGAACTTAACCTATAAGTTAAGTTCATCTAGAAATGGGAGGTGCCCTTTGGCAGAAGGATATGATCTTGTCGAATATAGAGACCTCAAGGGTCGACCGTTTTGGGAATTGACGGCTTCTCCCGACAACTCTCAATTCCAGAAAATGTTGTCAGACCCTAAGCGGAAATTAACCGCTCGAACAATGATCGGCCAGAATAGCACGTCAACTTCTGGAATCTGAGCCTTGACTTTTATACTTGGCTTTCGAAACGGAGAACACAATGAATAAAGTAGATTTATCTGATTTTTACGCCGATACAGAAACCAGCGAAACACGCGCTTATGAACACGCGCTAGATATCGAGTTTATTGTTCATCGCGAGATGAAGCGTCTGGGTTTAAGCAAAAGCGATTTGGCAAAGCGTATGGGCGTGAGCCTTCAGTCGCTTTCGAAGCTGTTGAATTCTCAGCCCAATATGACGCTGAAGACGATCGCTAGGTTCGAGCTTGCTTTGGGTATCAAAATCGTTCCGCAGGTTATCGCCAGCCATTCCAAAGAGTTGCCGTTTCTTTCATCTGATGATTCTGTGCGAGAGCAATGTGCATCGCCTGCCATTCTCCCTGCAGAGCTGTCAGCAGATTGCGATGTGCCTTTTCAGAGCGAATAGCATTTCCTCGATGAATCTAAGTCGAATGAGTTGCCGCTCTCACATCCTCTAAAAAGTTCTTAAAACAGCCTTAAAGGCGCCTTGGCTCGCTTTTACAGCGTACAATACGCATGTTTGACTATGGCAAAAGTAGATTTTTGGGGAGGGGGAACGCCGTGGAAGTGCTGGTTGTTGGCAACACCGCATATGTTGACGATGACTTTTGCTCCAAGGCGTTCCCCGGCGACCATGTGTAGGTCGTAGCCGCGCAGGACGCGCGCCGCGATGAGTCGTCGCCCCATGCTTCGTGGAAAGAGCTCCTCCAGCACCTGGACCAGGCCTACGAGTTTGAGCGCGTGGTCTACCTTTCTACCTACCTCACCCCGCATACCGTGACTTTTGGCGACATTGGGCTGCTGCGCTCGGTGTTTCGTGCCTGTATGGGACGCAATGTGCAGCTGCTGTTTATTGCGGGGCCCGCGGGTGCAGAGGGCACCACTGGCGGATGTGACGACGACGCCACGGCCGCCAGTGGGGCCCAGACGGGCAAGGGCATTATCGCCCGCGCTGCCAACGACCTGTGCCGTTACTATGCATCGCGCGACGGCATCCAAGCCAAAGTCCTGCGCGTGCCGTATCTGTATACCGCATCGCCGGCATTAACCGACCCATTTTTGATGCCGTTGTTCGAGGCATGCTCGGGCGGGTCGGTCGCGCTTCAGGGTGCGGCAGATGCGCCGTTTCCCCTGCTGTGTGCCGAGGAACTCGCGGTGTTGGTGCATCGTATCTTTGACAGCTGGGATGCCAACTTTGAGATGCTCGACGTTGCAGACGCTTTTGGCCACCCGAGGCCTATGGCGTGACCGTTGACGCTCCGGGTGCGAGCGTGACCTATCACACGCTCAGCATCTAGGCGTTTCGTCGCCTATCGGCGCTATACTGCAGCCGTTGCCCACGATGCGGGGAACACCCGCATCGTGGGTTTTTTGCTTATGAAGGGACGGTGCCGCGTGGACGTACAGCAGCTAGAAGAGGCCTGGGCTGCAAGGGCCGGCGCGCGTGAGGCGCGTCTTGCTGCAGCGCCGCATGTGCCGGCGGCGCTGTCTCTGTTGGGGATTGTACGTCCCGGCGATCGCCTGGTTGCGTTTGCCGATGACTTTGCCGATGCGTTTGCGCGCGGCTTTGAGTGCTGCGACGTGGCTATGGTGGAGGAGCCGTCGGTTGCGGCGTTTACTGCTGCGTCCGAGGGCTTTGATGCTTCGTTTGAGGTCGAGGGGCCGCACCTGTGGTGGTTCGTCAACTCTATTGGCGGGTTTGGATTGCGCGTGCCCGATCTGCGCGCGTTAGGACGTGCCGCGCGTGAGGCTCATGCGCTGCTCGTGGTGGATAACACCGTGGCTGGTGTCTTTGGGTGCGATCCGTTGCGCTTGGGTGCCGTGCTGTCGCTCGAGGCACTTGACCGCGTGTGCGCCGGTGAGGCTCCGCACAAGTTGGTTGCCATATCGGTCGCGCGCTCGCAGCTCAAGCGCCATCGTGTGGATGCTGCTGCCGAGTGCGCGCATGCTCTGCTTGAGGGCTGTGGCTTGGTCAAACTTGATTTGCCTGCTGATGAGGCCGGTGTGCTGGAGCGCGGGCTGGACTCGCTCGATGCCCGCATGCAGGCACATTTCGACCGCGCACGTGCGCTGGCCGAGTACTTGGCTGCCAATGAGATGGTGCACGCCGTGCGCTATCCTGGACTGAGCTCGCATCCCGACCATGCGGTTGCAACTGGAATCCTCGAGCACGGCTTTGGTCCGGCAGTTGAGTTTGACCTTATCGAGCGCAGTGCGGGCGATTTGTTCGATGCTTTGCCGGGGGAGTTTCGCACATCGCCCGCCGGCGGCGCAACGACGCGACTCTCTGCTCCGCGCGGCAAGCAGGGGAGCACCATTCGCCTCTTCGCCGGTACCGACGACCCCCTGGTTGTAGCGTCCACCCTGGACAACGCGCTCCGAAAGTAACTAATCGGGGTGTGTGTCACGAAAACGGCCTATTTACTACGTTTAAGCCATAGGGGTCGACCATACCCGCCTATTTCGAAAATTGCCAAGCTGTCTACCAGCGGTTTTATTTTCATAATGTCCGGTATGGTCGAGGGTATTCAGCTAAACGTAGTAGATGGGCCCGTTTTGTGGCACGAGCCTCAATCCGAGGGCACGGTGGACAACAATTCAGTCCCAAAAGGACTACTCTGCATTGATGCTGGCGATGAGGTCGTTGGCTTTGGTGGCGATGACGTTGTTGATGTCGGCCTGCAGCTCCTCGTAGGCCGCTATGGCGCGCTCGCCGGCGGGGGTGAGCGATGATCCGCGGGCTCCGTCGCGCTCGATGAGCTTGCAGCCCAGCTGGCCTTCGGCCTCGTTTACGATGCGCCAGGCCTTGGAATACGCCATGCCCATGCTCTTGGCGGCACGGTTGAGCGAGTGTTCGTGGGCAATACCCTGCAGCAGCAAGACGCAGCCGTGGCCGAACACGCCCGGTAGGTCTTTGTCGCACGCTTGAATGACCAACTTTGCCGTCGTCTTGTACTTCATACGCTCCACGTCTCCCCGCTAAAGTGTTTGCTGGGCAAACGCAAAGCCTGCGTCAAACCCTCGTGTGCTCTTCTTAAATCATGCATTGTAGCAGTCAAAGTGCGTTAAGATACTTCCCCAGTATTGGGCGCCCAAGGTTGGGCTGGGTCCTACGAGGCCTGCAGCCGACCGGTCGCATGGAAAAAGGAGAAACATGGCTACGTTCTTTCCCGGTGAGTCCCACACGTTTTCGGAGTATCTGCTGGTTCCTGGTTACTCGTCCTCGCAGTGCATCCCCAACAACGTCTCTCTTAAGACGCCGCTAACCCGCTTCAAGCGCGGTGAGAAGCCGGCAATCACCCTGAACATCCCCATGGTTTCCGCCATCATGCAGTCCGTCTCGGGCGTCGACATGGGCGTCGCGCTCGCTACCGAGGGTGGCCTGTCCTTCATTTACGGTTCTCAGACCCCCGAGTCCGAGGCTGCTATGGTTAAGGCCGTTAAGGATCACAAGGCTGGTTTCGTTCAGTCCGATTCCACGCTGACCCCCGACATGACCATGGAGCAGGTCATCGAGCTCAAGGAGAAGACCGGCCACTCCACCATGCCGGTCACCGACGATGGCACTCCCAAGGGCAAGCTCCTGGGCATCGTCACCAGCCGTGACTATCGCCCCAGCCGCGATGACCACCAGAAGAAGGTCTCCGAGTTCATGACCCCGCGCGAGCAGCTCATCGTGGGCGACAAGAACATCAGCCTCAAGGTTGCCAACGACGTCATCTGGGACAACAAGCTCAACGCTCTGCCCATTGTCGACGACAACGATCACCTCATGGGCATCGTCTTCCGCAAGGATTACGACAGCCACAAGACCAACCCCAACGAGCTGCTCGACGGCGATAAGCGCTACATGGTCGGCGCCGGTATCAACACCCGCGACTATGCCGAGCGCGTGCCGCTGCTTATCGAGGCCGGTGCCGACGTCCTGTGCATTGACTCTTCCGAGGGCTTCAGCGAGTGGCAGAAGCGCACCATCGAGTGGATCCGCGCTAACTACGGCGAGGACGTCAAGGTCGGTGCCGGTAACGTCGTCGACGCCGAGGGCTTCCGCTTTTTGGCCGACTGCGGTGCCGACTTCATCAAGGTCGGTATCGGCGGCGGCTCCATCTGCATTACCCGCGAGACCAAGGGTATCGGCCGTGGTCAGGCCACCGCGCTGATCGATGTCTGCCGCGCTCGCGACGAGTACTACGAGGAGACCGGCGTCTACGTGCCCGTGTGCTCCGACGGCGGTATCGTCTACGACTACCACATGACGCTCGCCCTTGCCATGGGTGCCGACTTTATGATGCTGGGCCGCTACTTCGCCCGCTTTGACGAGAGCCCGACCGAGCGCGTCAACGTTAATGGCCAGTACATGAAGGAGTACTGGGGCGAGGGCTCTGCGCGCGCCCGCAACTGGCAGCGCTACGACCTGGGCGGCGCCGCGAAGCTCAGCTTCGTCGAGGGCGTCGACTCCTACGTCCCGTACGCCGGCTCCCTCAAGGACGGCGTGGGCGGCACACTCTACAAGGTCAAGTCCACGATGTGCAACTGCGGCGCCCTCTCGATCCCCGAGCTCCAGGAAAAGGCGCGCCTGACCCTGGTCAGCTCCACCTCCATCGTCGAAGGCGGAGCCCACGACGTAGTCGTGAAAGACTCCCAGCAGTCTGTGTCTTATCGATAGGATAAGAGCTGCACATAAAGGTTGAGTTTCAACCACGTTATTTAGATAAAGCGAGATGCCTGCAAGTCGCAGGCATCTCGCTTGTTGTATTTGCTATCATCAGTCAAGTTAACCTTAGGGTCGGGCGGCTTAGCTTTGTTCGCTACAAGTTCCGCACGCAAAGAAGAGCACTTAATGTGCTCTTCGTCTTGCGCAGGACTGTCCGCAGTAGCGAATAAAGCTAAGCCGACCGACCCCATTAAAGATTAAAGGAGCTGATATGTGCGATTGCACAGATCATAAGGATGAGATCCCTGCCTACGACGCGCAGGCCATTGAGTCCAAGTGGATGAAGGCCTGGGAGGACTCCAACCTCTTTGCCGTCGACACCGACGACAGCAAGCCCAAGAAGTATGTGCTCGAGATGTTCCCGTATCCGTCGGGCGACCTGCACATGGGCCACGCGCGCAACTACACCATCGGCGATGCCATGGCCCGTCAGGCCCGCATGCGCGGCTACGACGTGCTGCACCCCATCGGCTTCGATGCCTTTGGTCTGCCCGCCGAGAATGCCGCCATCAAGCACAACACACAGGCTGCCGCCTGGACGTATAAGAACATGGACCAGGCGCTCGCCACGATGAGGCGCATGGGCTTCTCCTACGATCTGGATCGTACCGTTAAGACCTGTAGCCCCGACTACTATCGCTGGGGTCAGTGGATCTTTGAAAAGATGTGGGAAAAGGGTCTGGTCTACCGCAAGAAGAACCCGGTCAACTGGTGCCCCACCTGCAAGACCGTTTTGGCCAACGAGCAGGTAACCGAGGGCAAGTGCTGGCGTTGCGGCACCGAGCCCGAGAAGCGTGACCTCGAGCAGTGGTACTACAAGATCACCGACTACTCCCAGGAGCTGCTCGATGACCTGGAGAAGCTCCCCGGCTGGCCCGAGCGCGTCAAGCAGATGCAGGCCAACTGGATCGGCCGCTCCGAGGGCGCCGAGGTCGACTTTACCCTGTGCGACACCGATGGCGAGCCCATCGAGGGCGACGAGGGTAAGATCACCGTCTTCACCACGCGCGCCGACACGCTCTTTGGCGTTTCCTTCTTTGTCCTGTCTCCCGAGTACGTGCGCCTGCACGAGCTCGTCGAGGGCACTCAGTACGAGGAGGCCGTCACCAAGATCGTCGAGGACTCCAAGCATATCTCTGCCGTCGAGCGCGCCCAGGGCACCCTCGAGAAGCACGGCGCCTTTACGGGCCGCTACGTGGTAAACCCCGTCAACGGCGAGAAGATCCCCGTGTGGGTTGCTGACTATGTCGTTGCCGACTACGGCACCGGTGCCGTCATGGCCGTTCCCTGCGGCGACCAGCGCGACTTTGAGTTCGCCCGCAAGTACGACCTGCCTATCGTGCCGATCATCCTGGACGATGAGGATCGCGCTGCCGTCGAGGCTAGCGGCGAGACCATCGACACCTTCCATGCCGAGAACGTCGACTGGGATTGCGCCCACGCTGCCGAGGGCACGCTCGTCCAGTCGGGCAAGTACACCGGCATGCGCGGCGGCAAGCACTCTGAGGGCGAGGCTGCCATCGTGGCCGACCTCGAGGCCATGGGCTGCGGCCGTCGCAAGGTCGAGTTCCGCCTGCGCGACTGGCTCATCAGCCGTCAACGTTACTGGGGCAACCCCATCCCGGCCATCCACTGCGAGCACTGCGGCATCGTGCCCGTGCCCGAGGACCAGCTGCCGGTGACGCTGCCCGAGAACCTGGACCTGGGTGCCGGCGAGACCCTTGCCGAGTGCAAGGAGTTCTACGAGACCACCTGCCCGGTCTGTGGTCGCCCGGCCAAGCGCGAGACCGATACCATGGACACCTTCACCTGCTCCAGCTGGTATTACCTGCGCTATACCGATCCGCACAACACCGAGCTGCCCTTCTCCCGTGAGGCCGCCGACCGTTGGATGCCCGTCGATAACTACATCGGCGGCATCGAGCACGCCATTCTGCACCTGCTCTATAGCCGCTTCTTTACCAAGGCCCTGCGCGACCTGGGTCTGCTGAGCGTGGACGAGCCCTTCACTAACCTGCTGTGCCAGGGCATGGTCAAGGACGAGAACGGCGAAACCATGTCCAAGTCCAAGGGCAACGTCGTGCCCCCGAGCTCGGTCATCGAGCCCTACGGCGCCGACACCATGCGTCTGGCGATCCTGTTTATCGCCCCGCCCGAGAAGGATTTCGACTGGGACCCCAAGGCCGTTGATGGCGCCAACCGCTTCATCAAGCGCGCCTGGCGTATCGTTTGGCAGCTTGTCCAGTCTGGCGACGCCAGCGTGGCCTTCGACAAGTCAGCGCTCGACGAGGTTGCGATGAAGCTCTATCGCGAGCGTCACCGCACCATCGCCAAGTGCACCGAGGACTTCGATCGCGGCCAGTTCAACACCGCCATCTCGGCCGTCATGGAGCTCGTCAACGCGGCGAGCGCCTACCTCAACGCCACTGAGGTCGCTTCCCGTGACAAGGCGCTGTGCTACGGCGTGGCTAAGGATATCGTGAGCGTCCTTGCCCCCATCTGCCCGTTCTGGGCCGACGAGCTGTGGCATGAGGCGCTCGGCTGCGAGGGCAATGCCTACACCGCCGCCTGGCCCGAGTTCGACTTGGCCGAGTCCATAGAGGACACGGTGCAGATCGTCGTACAGGTGCTCGGCAAGGTCCGCGGCCGCATCGACGTCGCCCGCGACGCCTCCAACGAGGAGATGCAGGCTGCCGCTGAGGAAGCCGTCGCCAAGTGGCTCGAGGGCAAGACGGTCGTCAAGGCCATCTGCGTGCCCGGCAAGCTGGTCAACCTGGTGGTCAAATAAGCTCTGCGCGTAAAGCTGACATGCAATAAACGAGGGACGGTCCGGTTGGGCCGTCCCTCGTTTTGTTTAGCCTGGCCGCGGTCAATTGTCCTATTCTTGTGGAGAAGCTGTGCGCACGCTGACCTGCAGATTCGTACTGTGCTTGCACGTTTTCGCAGCTATTGCTATAGTTTGCTTGCAAATGAAGTTGTAATTGAAAGAAGTGGGGTTTCGGCCCCGCTTCTTTTTTGTATGGATGGAGGTGCCGCAATGGTCAAGACTAAGACCGAGCAGGCGATCATCGATGCGCTCGAGGCCGTCGCTCCCCAGCACGATGTCGACATCGTCGACGTCGAGCTCGTGGGTGCCACCAAGGCCCCCTGCGTGCGCGTGCGTATCGAGGGTGCCGAGGGTCAGAGCCTGTCGCTCAACGACGTCACGGCCAATACCAAGTGGGTCGGCGACGTGATTGAGGAGCTCGACCCCATCTCTTCGAGCTATACGCTTGAGGTGTCGAGCCCGGGCATGGCGCGCCCACTGCGCCGCCCGTGCGACTTTGCCCGCTTTGTGGGCGAGAACTGTGAGCTCACCTCCACCGCCACCGAGGGCCGTCGCAAGTACGCCGGCAAGATTGCCGCTGCGACCGAGACCGACGTGGCCCTCGAGCTCGAGGACGGCGAGTCCGTTACCCTCGATTTCTCTGATGTTAAAAAGTGCAAGTTGAAGCCCACCTACGACTTCAAGCCCGCGAAGGAAGGAAAGTAAGATGGCAGCATCCGACATGATGTCCGCCCTGATGGAGCTTTGCCAGGAGAAGCACATCGACCAGCTCTACCTGATCGACCGCCTGGAGCAGTCGCTCGCCAAGAGCTATGCCGAGATCCTGCATCTTGAGTGGGGCGCTAAGGTGACCATCGACCGCACCACCGGCAAGATCTACGTCTACCGCCTGGAGCCGATCGACGATTCCATGGACGAGGAGGGCAACTTCACCGAGTTCGAGGAGATCGACGTCACCCCCAAGAATACGAGCCGCATCGCTGCCCAGCACGCCAAGGCCGAGATCAACGCCATCGTGCGTAACTCCGCCCGCGAGCAGATCTACGAGGAGTTCTCCGGCCGCATCGGTGACCTCATCAGCGGTACCGTGCTGCAGTCCACGCCCGACTTCACGATCGTCAAGATTCGCGAGGGCGTCGAGGCCGAGCTGCCGCACTTCGATCAGCGTCGTTACGAGAACGAGCGCAACGAGCGTCCGATGGGCGAGCGCTACCTGCACAACCAGCACATCAAGGCCGTGATCATCGACGTTCGCGACCCCAACTCCAACCTGCAGCCGGTTCGTGGCGAGCACAGCCGTCCGCCGATTGTCATCTCCCGTACCCACCCCGAGCTCATGCGTCGTCTGTTTGAGCAGGAGGTGCCCGAGATCTATGAGGGCACCGTCCAGATTAAGTCGATCGCCCGCGAGCCCGGCCAGCGCTCCAAGGTCGCCGTCCACTCGCTCGACGACCGTCTGGATCCCGTGGGCGCCTGCGTCGGCCCCAAGGGCAGCCGTGTTCGCGCTGTCGTGGGCGAGCTCCGCGGCGAGCGCGTCGACGTCATCCTGTGGGATGCCGATCCTGCCGTCTACGTCGCCAACGCCCTGTCGCCCGCTAAGGTCACCCGCGTCCTCATCGACGAGGAGAAGGCCTACGCCGGCGTCATTGTGCCCGACGACCAGCTGTCCCTCGCCATCGGCAAGGAGGGCCAGAACGCCCGCCTTGCCGCGCGCCTGACCGGCTGGCACATCGACATCAAGTCCGAGACGCTTGCCGCCGACATCCTCAAGAACGTTCCCGTTCACGAGGAACCCGCCGCCGACCTGATCGGTGATGAGGAGGACGAGGACGTCCGCCGCTGCGAGTACGTGTCCGAGGACGGCATCCAGTGCCGCAACCAGGCCCGTCCCGGCTCCCGTTTCTGCGGTGTCCACGACACCGACGCCTTCGATGATGCGGAGGACCTGATCTAGCGCGGTCGCGCCGGGCGGGTCCCGGCGCGTCTCCCACGCTCGTTCAGTCTCTAGGCACCCAAGGTGCCAGAAAGGGTAGGTGAAGTCATATGGCAAAAGTCCGTGTGTCCACCCTGGCCAAAGAGTTCGGCATGACCTCCAAGGAACTGATGGGTCATCTCGCCGATATGAAGATTCCCGCTAAGTCCGCTTCCTCCACCTTGGAGGACGCCTATGTCGCCATGGTCCGCAAGCAGCTCGCCTCGGTGATCGAGGCCCGCGCTCAGGAAGTCGAGGCCGCCAAGCAGGCCGAGGAGCAGGCAGCTGCCGCCGAGGAAGCCGCTCGCGCCGCCGAGGCCGAGCGCGAGCGCATCGCCGCCGAGAAGGCACGCGAGGAGGAGCGCCGCCAGTTTGCCGCAGCCCAGGCTGCCGAGGAGGCTGCCCGCGCCGAGGCCGAGGCCAAGAAGAAGGCCGAGCAGGAGCGCCTTGCTCGCGAGAAGGAGGAGGCTGCCCGCGAGGCCCAGCGCCGCGCCGTTCCCGCTTCCGACTCCGGTTCGCGCTTCCGTTCGCTGCTCGACCAGATCGCTGCACAGGAGACCGTGCTCAAGGAGAAGAAGGACGCCGAGGACAAGGCCAAGGCCGAGCGCGCCGCCGAGCGCGGTAACCGTCGTGGCGGCAACAACGACCGCCGCGGTGGCCGTCGTAACGATCGCAACGCTTCCGACAACAACTCCGAGCGCAACGCCTCCGAGAGCCGTCCGCACAGCCATCGCACCAACGCCAGCAACAACGTCGCTGCCGGCATGGACTTCCCCAACCCCGATAAGCAGGGCAAGGGCAAGAAGCGCAAGGGCGGTCACAACAACGAAGAGGACCACTACAGCCGCATGGCTCGTGAGGCCGAGGAGTACAGCCGCGAGAAGGTGCTCGAGGAGGCTCGTGCTGCCGTCGAGGAGGCCTCTCGTGAGTCCACCGGTCGCCGCAAGAAGCGCAAGGAGAAGCGCGAGCGCGAGGCTGCCAAGGCTCAGGAGGAGCGCAAGATAGAGGAGGCGCTGGCCCAGGGCGTGAACCCCGAGGAGCTCGACGCCATCAAGGTCTCCCAGGGCGTTACCGTCCAGGAACTCGCCGAGGCACTCGACGTTCCGGCCAACGACATCATCAAGCGCCTGTTCCTGCTGGGCACGCCGCTCACCATGACGCAGTCCATGTCCGATGACCTTGTCGAGCTCGTTGCCGACGACCTGGGTCGTCAGATCAAGATCATTACCCCCGAGGAGGAGAATACCTTCTCGTTCTACGACGATCCCGCCGACCTTAAGCCGCGCGCACCGGTCGTCACCGTCATGGGCCACGTCGACCACGGCAAGACGTCGCTGCTCGACGCCATCCGTCACACCGGCGTTGCTGCCGGCGAGGCGGGCGGCATTACGCAGGCCATCGGCGCTTCGCAGGTCATGATCAACGACCGCAAGATCACCTTCATCGATACCCCGGGTCATGCCACCTTTACGGCCATGCGTGCCCGTGGTGCCAAGGTGACCGACATCGTCATTCTGATCGTGGCCGCCGACGACGGCGTCATGCCCCAGACCATCGAGTCGATCAATCACGCCAAGGCCGCCGGCGTACCCATCGTCGTCGCCGTCAACAAGATCGATAAGCCGGGTGCCAACCCCGACCGCGTGCGCCAGGAGCTCACCGAGTACGGCATCATCCCCGAGGAGTGGGGCGGACAGAACATGTTCGTCAACATCTCGGCCAAGCAGAAGATCGGTATCGACGACCTGCTCGAGACCGTGCTGCTCCAGGCCGACGTGCTCGAGCTCAAGGCCAACCCCGACACTTTTGCCTCCGGTAACGTCCTCGAGGCTAAGCTCGACAAGGGCCGCGGTTCGGTTGCCACGGTGCTCGTGACCCGCGGTACCCTGCACGTGGGCGATACGCTGGTCGCCGGCCTTACCTACGGTCGCGTCCGCGCCATGCTCGATCCCAAGGGCAACGCCGTCACCGAGGCCGGTCCTTCCGACGCCGTCGAGATCCTGGGCCTGCAGTCCGTGCCCAACGCCGGCGACGAGTTCCGCGTTTTCGAGGACGAGCGCGAGGCTCGCGCCCTGGCCGATGAGCGTTCACTCAAGGCCCGTATCGAGGAGCAGAGCCGCGTCAAGCACGTCACGCTCGAGAACCTCTTCGAGACCATTGCCGACGCCGAGGTCAAGGAGCTCAACCTGATCATCAAGGCCGACGTCCAGGGTTCCATCGAGGCCCTTCAGGACTCGCTCGACAAGATGGATCAGTCCGAGGTTCGCATCAACACGATCCACTCCGCCGTTGGTGCCATCAACGAGACCGACGTCGTCCTGGCCGACGCCTCCAACGCCATCATCATCGGCTTTGGTGTCCGCCCCGACGGTAAGGCGCGTTCCGCCGCCGAGCGCGAGGGCGTCGAGATCCGTTGCTACGACGTCATCTACAAGTGCCTCGAGGAGCTCGACGCTGCCCGTATCGGCATGCTCAAGCCCACCGAGGTCGAGGTCTCCACGGGTACCGCGACCGTCCTGGACACCTTCAAGGTGCCTAAAGTCGGTATCGCCGCCGGTGTCCGCGTCGAAGAGGGCGAGATCGCCGCGACCGATTCCGTGCGTCTGGTGCGCGACGGCATCGTGGTCTTCAACGGCAAGATCGCCTCGATGCGTCACTACAAGGACGAGGCCAAGAGCCTCAAGAGCGGTTCCGAGGGCGGCATTGGCCTGGAGAACTTCCAGGACATCAAGCCCGGCGACCAGATCGAGGGTTACCGTATCGACCAGGTTGCCCGTACCGAGTAGGGGGTAGCGCTATGAAGCAAACGCAGGCAACCCGCCGTCTGGGCGAGCAGCTTCGCGAGAAGCTCGGTTATATCCTGCTCTTTGAGGTTTCCGATCCGCGTCTCGACCTGGTTACTTTGACCGCGGTCGAGGTCGCGGTGGACCGTTCGTTCGCGCGCGTGTACGTGTCGTGCGATGCGAGCCGCTACGACGAGGTCTTGGAGGCGCTCGCAAGCGCTAAGGGCCGTATTCGCAGCCTGTTGGCTCGCTCGCTCGATTGGCGTGTTACGCCCGAGCTCGATTTTCGCATCGATCGCTCGACCGATGAGGCCGAGCGTATCACGCGTGCGCTGGAAAACGTTCCCGCCACGCTTGCGATCGAAAAGGACGAGGACGGCTATCCGATAGCGGATGCCGCCCAGGAGGCAGCTTTAGATGACTAATTCCGCCGACCTCGCCTCGTGCGAGTCTGCAGATATTCAGCGACGCATCCTCGAGCTCATCGAGGGTGCGTCCTCCATTGCGATTTCGGGACATACTTCTCCCGATGGCGATGCCTTGGGCTCCGTTTTGGGTCTGGGCCTTTCGCTCATGAAGTTTTTCCCCAA
The DNA here is from genome assembly GCF_003474585.1 of Collinsella sp. AF39-11AT. Classification (NCBI taxonomy): domain Bacteria; kingdom Bacillati; phylum Actinomycetota; class Coriobacteriia; order Coriobacteriales; family Coriobacteriaceae; genus Collinsella; species Collinsella sp. AF39-11AT. The sequence goes on from NZ_QROG01000031.1 coordinate 13,812, forward strand.
CAAGGACATTGCCCTGCTGCTGGCAGACGATGATCCGGTTCCGCGTATCTACCGCTTTATGGAAGGCTCCGATCGCCTGGTGCCGGCATCTGCGTACACCGGCAATCCGGACCTGTTCATCTCGGTGGACGTGCCGGTCGTCGAGCGTCTCAATAATTCCGCCGAGGTGCTTCGTCGCTCCAAGCATGTGGTGTGCTTCGATCACCATCCGGCGCGTGAGGAGTTTGCCGAGCTCAGCCTGAGGCGCGTCGAAGCTGCAGCCTGCGCCATGATCATCGACCGCTTCTTGGACAATTGCGGCATTGTCGCACGTGATGGCGTTGCGACCTGCCTGCTGTGTGGCTTGGTTACCGATACCGGCCGTTTTCAGTACCAAAACGCCGATGCCGCCGCGTTCCATGCAGCCTCGCGTCTGGTTGCCCACGGTGCCGATCCGGCGCGTGTGGCACTCGAGGTCTACCAGAGCATGCGCGTTGAATTTTTGCACCTCAAGTCCATCGTTATGGGCCGCATTAAGACGGTGGCCCACGGGCGCGTCGCGTATAGCTACGCGTACCAGAGTGACCTTGAGGCCTGCGGTGTCACCTCGGATGAGTGCGACGGCCTGGTCGATGTGGTTCGCTCGGTGATGGGCGTCGAAGTCTGCCTGTTCCTGAAGGGCATTGAGGGCGATACCAAGGTGCGCGGCAACCTGCGCTCCAAGGGCGACCTCAACGTGTCCGAGATCGCTGCTGCCTTTGGCGGAGGCGGACATCCCGCTGCCGCCGGTTTCTCCAACAACGGAACGATTCTCGAGACGCTCACCGTGGCACTTCCCATGCTGGCCGAACTGGTAGGGGAGGATCCCGCTTCGGTGACCGTCGAGCTTTAACTTTTTGGATGGTACATGGCTCGTCGTACGCCTTCTCAACTGAATATGCTGCTCGCCGTCGATAAGCCGGTGAGCTGCACGTCCCACGATGTGGTCTCGCAATGTCGGCGCGCCCTCCATGAGCGTCGCGTCGGCCATGCCGGCACGCTCGACCCCATGGCATCGGGTGTCATGGTGGTGGGTGTTGGCCAGGCTACTCGTTTGCTGGGCATGCTAACCCTCGATACCAAAAGCTATGTCGCCGACATCTCGTTTGGCGCCGAGACCAATACCGATGATGCGGAGGGCGAGGCGGTCCGCACGGTGGCTATTGCCAACGAGCTGCGCGATCCTGCCTATGCCCGTGAGCGCTTGGCGGCCATGCTGGGTCCGCAGATGCAGGTGCCGCCGGCGTTTTCGGCTATCTCGGTCAATGGCGTTCGCGCCTACAAGTCTGCTCGCGAGGGCAATGCGGTGGACCTGCCTCCGCGCCCCGTCGAGGTCTATGCCGCCGACCTGATCGCCGTGGGCGGCGAAGGTGATACGTGTGTGTGGACCGTGGCGTTCTCGGTGAGCAAGGGCACCTATATCCGTGCGCTCGCTCGAGACTTGGGCCGCGCCTGTGAGAGCGCCGCGCACATTTCCGCGTTGCGCCGCACGGCCTCCGGTGTTGTTTCCATTGGCGCTTGTCATGCGGTCGAGGAACTTTCCCCCGAGTCCGCGCCTGGCTTTGCCCTGGATCCCATTGCTGCCCTGGGCGCCACGCGTGTTGACTTGCCTGGCAATCTTGCCGATGACCTGCTCTGCGGCCGACGCATTCCCGTTGAGCGTGCGCTTGCGGATTTCGATGCCTCGAAGGCGCCGTTTGCGTTGGTGCTCGATGGGGGACTCAAGGCGCTCGCCCGCATTGAGAGTGGCCGCTTTGTCATGGAGCACGTGTTTCCGCAGGCAATCGGCGGTGTTCGATGATGTTGTCCGCTCGCGAGCTCGCGCGTATCTTTTTCGCGGGCGAGTCGGACGAGGCTCGCATCGTTGCTGCCGATGCATTTGATGAGTGCGAGCACTTGGGTGCTGCCTCCATCGCCATCGGCGTTTTCGATGGTGTGCACCGTGGACACCAGGAACTCATCGAAGCGCTTGTCTGTGATGCCCGTGCCCATGGCTGTAAGGCGGTCGTGGTTACCTTCGATCCCGACCCGGACGTCGTGGTGAGCCCTTCGCCCGCTCAAAAATTGATGACGACGGCCGACCGTCTGCATGCCCTGGCTCAAACCCGGGTCGATGCAGTGGTGGCCGTTCCCTTTACGCCTGAGGTTGCGGCGCTCGACCATGTCGGTTTTCTCGCACTGTTGTCACGCGTTGTCGACATTCGTTCGATTCGCGTTGGCAGCGATTTTAGGCTGGGTCGCGGCGGTGCTTCTGGTGTTGCCGAGATGCGCGCCTGGGGTTCCGAGCGCGGAGTTGACGTGTATGGTCACGACCTGCTTTGCGAGGGCGGCGAGGCCATTTGCGCCACCCGCATTCGTCACGAGCTGGGACAGGGCCATGTGGGGCTTGCTGCTGGGTTACTCGGCCGCCCGTATATGGTGCGTGGCGGTGTTATTCGCGGCCGCCACGAGGGCTCTGGCATGGGCTTTCCCACGGCAAACCTACAGGTTCCCGACGGCATTCAGGTGCCTGCCGATGGCGTGTATGAGGGCCTGGTGCTGGTAAACGACATCGTGTGGCCTGCTGCCGTTAACGTCGGACTGCCGCCGACGTATGCCGACGATGCGGCATCTGCGCATCTTGAGGCTAATTTAATTGGTTATACGGGCGACCTGTACGGTGCTTCCGTTTCGCTGGCGTTTACGCGCTGGCTGCGTCCGTCGCGCGTGTTCGATTCGCTGGATGAGTTGATCGCGACCGTCGAGGGTAATATCGAAGATATTCGTCACAACTTGGGCGAGCAGGGGGTGAGCGTCCGTGATTAGCGATGAGGAAAAAGACCAGGTACGCGCTGCGTCCGACTTAGTCGCCATCGTGCAGGAAACGGTTGAGCTCAAGCCCCGCGGCCATGAGTTTTGGGGCTGCTGCCCCTTTCATGGCGAAAAGACTCCGTCCTTCCACATTATTCCCGCCACGCAGGTGTGGCATTGCTTTGGCTGCGGCGAGGGTGGCGACGTCTTCACCTATATCATGAAGCGCGAGAACCTGAGCTTTCCCGAGTCAATCCGTTATTTGGCCGATCGTGCAGGTATTGAGCTGCACGACACCGGAGATCGCCGCGAGCGCGGTACCAAGCGTGCCCGCATCTACGATCTGTGTGCCGAGACCGCCCAGTTCTACCACACCATGCTTATGCGCGGTAAGGATGGCCGTCCACGTGAGTACTTTGCCAGCCGCGGCATGGGTGGCGACGTCTGCCGCCGCTACTGCCTGGGCTTTGCGCCGGGTCGTAATATGCTGGTGGCTCATCTGTCGCAGGCGGGCTTTACTCCGCAGGAGATGATCGACGCCAACGTTGCCGTGAGTCGAGGGCGCGGGCAGCTTGCCGACCGCTTCTACGACCGCGTGATGTTCCCCATCTTTGACGAGCAGGGTCACAACATCGCCTTTGGCGGTCGCATCATGGGTGACGGCCAACCCAAGTACCTCAACACCGCCGAGACGAGCGTGTTTCATAAAAAGCGAAACCTCTACGGCTTTAATTGGGCCAAGGAGTTTATCGTCGCGCAGGATACCGCCATCGTGGTAGAGGGCTATACCGACTGCATCGCCTGTTGGGAGGCGGGGATTAAAAACGTTGTCGCTACGCTGGGCACCGCGCTCACGGAGCATCACGTCAAGACGCTCACCCGCTTTGCCAAGCGCATCGTGTATATGTTTGACGGCGATGCCGCGGGCCAGAAGGCCGCCCGTCGCGCGATTCAGTTTATCGAGCAGGATTCGATGGACCTGCGCTGCGTGGTGCTGCCTGACGGCAACGATCCCATGGAGTTCATCACGGCCCACGGCGGAGAGGAGCTGCAGAAACGCATTGACGCCGCCGAGCCGCTCATGGACTTCGTGTACCGTTCGCTGCAGGAGTCGAGCGACATCACCACGCCGGGCGGTCGCGCCAAGGCGCTGGAGGATGCGCTCACGCTCATCTATCCGCTTCGTGACAGCTATATGATCGATACGTACTTTATCCAGATTGCCGATCTGCTGGGTTTGGATTTGGAGACGGTGCGCGCGAGTTCGGGCCGCGTGTTTCGCGATGTCGCTAAACGCGAGGATGCGGAACGCCGACGCGAACAGAACTATGAACGCCAGCGGGCGCAGGCTGAGCGATCTGGTAGCGCGGGCGGTCGGTCGTCTGGTTCGCAGGGAACATCTCGTGGTGCTTGGGCGTCGGGCGCGACGCCGCCGGTGTCCGCACCGGTCGAAGAAGAGCCGTACGACTACGTCCCACTCGATGCCTACGGTGCCGCGCCGGTCGAGGTCGTCGACGACCTGCCGCCGATCGATGTGCCTGACGGTATGGGCTCTACGCCCGCCGGTGCCCCGACAGACGCCTCGGCCCCTATGGTTTTGACAGATCTAGAGCGCAAGTCCTTGGCGGGGGAGCGTGAGCTGCTAACCATGCTCACGAGCTACCCCGACCTGTTCCGCACGTATGCCGACCGCATCTGCTCCATCGAGTGGGTTGACCCACGTCACGAGTCCATCGCATGGGCCGTGCTGGCAACGCCGCCGGGAACCGATCCTGCAGCCTGCATGGATGCGGCACGCTCGGTGTGTCCCGAGGCGGCAACGCTTGTGAGTGCCGGGCGCATCTCGGCGACGAGCAAGCACCCCACCGAGACGAACATCGTGTTTATGCTCGATACGCTCGAGCTCTACACAATCAAGCGCCGCATGCGTGCCGCACAGGCCAAGCTGCGCCAGGACCGTTCGCTCGATGATGAGGCCCGTCGTGCGCTGACCGTGCAGGCCGCGCAGGACTCGCAGCGTCAGCGCGAACTGCAAAAGTCGATCGGCGGCGTGGCGGACCCGTTCCGTTTGATCGGCCTGGAGGCCGCAGGCACCGAACAGGCCTAGATGTTGTGGTCAACCAGCGTATTCTCGCCTATATCCAGTCCTCTTTTTGGGTATAGACGTCAATGTGTGTGCTAAAGTATTGAGTCCTGTGGACTATGAAGGGAGAATCTGTGCCAAAAAAGACTGAGAGCACGGGTACTGGGCTGGAATCCTACGTTGCAAAGCTCATGGGCAACGGCTCAAACAGGACTTCGGTAACCGAGGACGAGATTCAGGTCGCCCTGAAGGATATCGATGTTTCTGACGAGCAGCTCACCGCGGTGTATTCCGCGCTGCGCAACAGCGGCATCCAGATTATCTCCGCGAGCGGTAACGACGACGCCCCCATGGACGTCGACGATGACGATAACGATACCGATACCGACGATTTCGATGACGATGACGAGCACGATTCCGGCTCGCTCGACGATCACGAGCTCAAGATGGCCCGTCAGGCCGACGCCGAGATGGGTTCTTCCAAGAGCAAGAAGAAGCGCACCGTGCGCACGTCCCGTTCACGCTCCCGCGTGCGTGGCATCGATGCCTCCACGGTGATGCTGACCGGCGATCCGGTTCGTATGTACCTCAAGGAGATCGGCAAGGTCGACCTGTTGACCGCTTCCGAAGAGGTCGATCTGGCTATGAAGATCGAGGCCGGTCTCGAGGCCACCGAGAAGCTCGAGGCTGCCGAAGCAGGCGAGCTCGAGCTCACGCGTGCCGAGATGCGCCGTCTGACCCGTATCGAGAATGTCGGCCTCGAGGCCAAGCAGGCTCTCATCAGCGCAAACCTGCGTCTGGTCGTCTCCATCGCCAAGCGCTATGTTGGCCGCGGCATGCTGTTCCTGGACCTGATCCAGGAGGGCAACCTCGGTCTGATCCGCGCCGTCGAGAAGTTCGACTACCAGAAGGGCTTTAAGTTCTCCACGTACGCCACGTGGTGGATCCGTCAGGCCATCACGCGCGCTATCGCCGACCAGGCCCGTACCATCCGTATTCCCGTGCACATGGTCGAGACCATCAACAAACTCGTCCGCGTGCAGCGTCAGCTCCTTCAGGACCTGGGCCGCGACCCGACCCCCGAGGAGATCGGTGCCGAGATGGACATGAGCGCCGACCGCGTCCGCGAGATCCAGAAGATCTCGCAGGAGCCCGTGTCGCTTGAGACCCCCATCGGCGAGGAAGAGGATTCCCAGCTGGGCGACTTTATCGAGGACTCCCAGGCTATCGTTCCGCCCGATGCCGCCAGCTTCTCCATGCTGCAGGAGCAACTCACTCAGGTGCTCGACTCGCTTGCCGATCGTGAGCGCAAGGTTATCGAGCTGCGCTTTGGCCTTGTCGACGGGCATCCCCGCACGCTCGAGGAAGTCGGCCGCGAGTTTGGCGTCACGCGCGAGCGTATCCGCCAGATCGAGTCCAAGACCTTGGCCAAACTCCGCCACCCGAGCCGCAGCAGCAAGCTGAAGGACTATATCGAGTCTTAGTAGTTACGGCGTTTTACCAAACGCCGTAACTGGCCGACGCTGCGCGGACACCAGAGCGACAACTTGTCATTCAAAGAGGACGGCATGACCAGAAGGTCTATGCCGTCCTCTTTTCATGCCAATTTGTTCGCTCTGGTGCCCGCTCGCTCATATGACCCAATCCACTGTCAAGGGCCACAATGGC
>NZ_QROG01000032.1:0-18271 GCF_003474585.1 Collinsella sp. AF39-11AT
ATCATTCTGTACCTAATGATTTTTTAATCCCCGTCCCAGAAAAATCATGCCCGTAGCTAAAAAAGCCCCGTCCCAGAAAGACTGGTCGCAGGGAAACGCGCTAGTCATGGAGGGTAGCGCCGAGAAAGTCGGCGTCGAAGGGCACGGCTTCGGCAAAGGCGTAGTCGCCGTCGCTGACAATGAGCAGGTGGTTTTCCTCGCCGCCGAACTCCGTATCGCCACATGGGACCACCCAAACGTGGTCGAACACCTCGAGCGCCGTGGCGGCGCAATCGCGCAGGAACGTCACGTCGCTCCCCTCGTTCGCGCTCACAATATTAGCCACGTAGATGCCGCCCGGGTTCAAGCTACCCCGCACTAAACGCAACGCCTCAACGGTTGCCAGCTCGCGCACGGGCTCGGCACCGCCAAAGCAATCGCTCACGACCACGTCGTAGCGACGATGACCCACGCTCGTCACGCCCAGATACGAGCGAGCCTCAGCGGTAATCACCCGCAAGCGGTCACCCACCGCGCGCTCCAGCTCGTCTAGGTAGAACCAGCGGCGCGCCAGGCGCGTAATCTCTCCGTCATACTCAATAACGTCCATGCGCAAGCCCTCGTGCGACATCAGCGCAAACTTGGGATAGGCAAACCCGCCGCCGCCCAGCATGAGCATACGGTCGATACCATGCCCGTAAGCATCACGCATTGCGCCCTCGGCCTCAAACACGTCATCAAACGCGCGATAGTACGTAAAGACGGGCTCTGCCCAACGCTCGCCAACGTAGCTCGCGCTTTGGTAGACGCCGCCCTGCACGAGCACACGGACCTCGTCACCGCTCTCATCGTGCATGCGCTTCACGCGCGCCAACCCATTGCGAGTTCGCGCAACCTGCAGACAGGCAGCACGAACAGCGACAGCGGCCGCACCAAGCGCCGCGGCTCCCAGAGCAACGCCGGCAACGACGCCGGCAGAAACACTCGGCTTGTTCATCTAGAGCTCCTTTTGCAGATAAAGGCCATGGTCATAAAATCCAAGATGGCGATAGTACTCGCGTGTGCCAATCGCGCTAATCACGTTGATGCGCGCATAACCCGCATCCCGGGCAATCTCGCATGCATGCTCTACGAGCAAACGCCCCAAACCGTGATGCTGCGCCGCCTGGCCTTGATCCCCCACGCGCGCCGCCATGCCATACACGTGCACCTCGCGAATCATCGCCTCGTCCGGCATCGTCGGCAGCTCGTCCGCATGTGCGGCAACAAAAGCGCGATCGGGCAGCGACAACCGCAAAAAGCCCGCGATCTTGCCCCGCGGCGTCACCCACTGCAAAAAGCGCTCGTAAGTCACCGGCGTCTCGTACGCTACTTCCTCATCAAGAGATAGCTCATCCAAGTCGGCACCCGCCGTGCTGATCTCGCGATAGCGAATCTCACGCACCGTCGCACCGTCACCCCGAGCAGCCAGGCGGTTCTCGACGAGCTGACGCAGGTTGGGCTTCTTGTTGCCCACCATGATGTCATCGGAACTAAAGTCGCGAATCATGCGGCTGATGCGGCAGAATGCCGGCGTCACCACGATGTCATCGGCCAGCACATCGAGCAGTTCTTCCTCGGTATAGGGGCGCCACTCGCCGCGCTCGTAGCAGCCCACCAGGCGCGAGCCCTCGATGAGCGCGCACGGGTAGACCTTGACCTCGTCGGGCATAAAGGCGCCCTCGGTCACAAAGCGCTCGTAGTCGCGCTTGTCCCCCTCGGGCGTAGCGCCCAGCAAGTTGAGCATAAAATGCGCGTGGATCTTAAAGCCAAACAGGCGCGCGAGCGAAAACGCCCGCTCGATCTGTGCCACCGAAATGCGACGCTCGTTGATATCGAGCAGGTGTTGGTCGAGGCTCTGGATGCCCATCTGGATCTTGGTGCAGCCCAGACGGCGGATGAGCGTGAGCGCCTGCGGCGTTACGGCATCGGGGCGCGTCTCGATAACGAGCCCCACCACGCGATGCTTCGCCGTCTCGTTGATGCGCTGCTGAAGCTCGAGCTCCTCCATCGTTGCCGCCTGCCACTCGGCGACCTCGCCCCACGGCGTACCGGGGCCGTACAGACGACGCACCGCGCGGTTATAGCCGCCCACGGCAGCATCCACGCGCTCCTGTTCGCCGGCAACACCGCTCGCAAGCTCAGCCTCATCGGTCGCAATACCGGCAGCGCGATAGCGTTCGCGTCGCTCCGCCACCACCGGCGGCAGCGTATCGGCGGGAGCGCCATCGAGCAGGCGCCCTGCCTCGGCACGGCTGATGCCCGGACGCGCCAACATGGGGTTAGCAGCCACGCCGGCAACGGCATCGTCATTGAGCGCACGGAAAAGCTCCGACATAAACCACGTCTGATAGCCTTGCGGATAGTCGCTCCAGGTACCGCCGAGCACGATGAGCTCAATCTTATCGGTCGCATGTCCCATCTGCGAAAGCGCGGTCAGGCGAGCGCTCACCTGCAGATACGGGTCGAAGCAGTTTTGCTCCGCACGGGCGCATGCCGGCTCGGCGTGCAGATAGCTCTTGGGCATGCGCAGGTCATTGGGGCAAAACAGGCAATCTCCCGAGCACGGCCACGGCTTGGTGATGACGGTAATGGTCGCCACGCCCGAAGCCGTGCGGCGGGGCTTCATGCGCAGCACCTGCAGCAGTTGGCGCTCTAGCTCGGCGTCGACATTCCATGCCGTCCAACGAGCCGGCTCCTCGCGTTTCACCCGCTGGTAAAACGGCAGCAGGCGACGCTTGGCCAAATCGCGCTTGTCGGAACCCTCACGGCGCGCCTCGGCATGTATCAATTTGACGAGTACCTTGTCGTCCACGGTCTCACCGCGACGCAGGGCATCGAGTATGTTCAAAATAATCTGTTCCATGACCCCATTGTAAAGGCAAAGGCGCCGGAGCCGATCTCGGCTTCGGCGCCTTCATCAAACAGCGCGGCTACGTTTGCGGGTCTCCGAAAACCACCCGTCACTCCGAATCAAACGACACGTCACCCGAACCAACCTCAAAACGATACGTGGCAGACTTATCACCGTTGTCGAATTCAAGATTTAATATGGTCTCGCCATCGTAGCCAAGCGGAAGGAAATCGCTCTCGAAGTCACCGCTGCCCACGGCGAGGCTCGCCTTAAAGCCCGTAGAGTTCGGAACCGTCATCTCCACGTCGCCCGAGCCCACGCTCACGTCCATCGACTTCGCGGGCGCCTGGTAGAGCTCGAACGTTGCATCGCCCGAACCGACCTCGGCATTCAGGGTGTCGGTCACGGTGCCCGTAAACGCGACGTCTCCCGAGTCCAACGTCAGGTTGAGGTCATGACACGCAATGTCCGTGACCGTTAGATCGCCCGATCCTACATTCGCTGTAATGCCCACCATGTTATCGGCAACATCCCGCGGCAGCTCGATGGTGACCGAACGATCGATAGCGCGCTCGTCATCGCAGTCGAACTGGCTAATCGTGAGTGTAGAACCCTTGACCTCGGCCAGATTCTGAGTGGCAGCATCGTAGGTAGCTACCCCCTTTGCAACACGACCGCTCTCGATGACACGCACCTGCCCGCCGGAAACGCACTTGATCTCAACCTCACCCGATGTCACATCCAGGTCAAGGGACTGGAATGAGTCGGCATCAAACGTTTCGCTCGAAAGCTGCCGAGACTGAGCGGAATAGTTACCGCCATCCAAAGAATCGTCCCCGTCAACCACATCGTCCATACCGAACAAACCGGATGCAATATCGCCGAGATCCCACGGGCCATCAAAATGAAACAATATCCGCGAAGTGCCAAAGATAAGCCCGATGATGAGCACGAACGCTCCGATACCGACGCCCAGGCGGACCTTGGACTCATGCGAGAGCTTCATCATTCATCACCTTCTTTGGCGCTCGGCTCAGCGGCGGTCGAGGAAGCCACGTCAGTATCAACCGCAGCGGAAACATCCTGAGCCTTAGCCGCCTCCGGCGCCGGACCAACCTGAATATCCCCGCGTGCCCAATCGCCATCGAGCGCACGCGCCACCCAGTGATAGATGGGGATTGTAAAGAAGATCAGCGCGGCAAAGGAGCCACCAAACAGGAACATCAGCAAAAAGAACAGCAGCCAGCACACGGCCCAATACGGAAACGACTGGAACGGACCTTTCAACGGAGTCGAGCCAGCTGCGCCGCCACTCGTCACCTGCGCCGTAGCGGCATTGGCGGCCTGCGCACTCCAGCTTGCCGCTTGCGCCGCCTTGGCCGCAGCATCACTCGCCTGCGTAGCTGCCTCCGTGGCGCGCGCCGCCGCCTCATGGGTGCGGGCACGTTCTGCCGCCTCGGCCTCGCGCTGACGGGCGCGGTCCTCGTTCTCAAACTCGATATCGTCCTCGATCTCATCGCTCGGATTGAGGAGCTCGTCCAAACTCACGCCATAGAGTTTTGCGAGCGAGATCAGGTTCTCGGTATCGGGCGAGCTCTCCGCACGCTCCCATTTACTGACCGCCTGGCGCGACAGCCCCAGCTTTCGCGCCAGCCCTTCTTGGCTAAAACCCTTGCTGCGACGAAGGTCGGCGAGCCGCTGCGCAGTTTCTACATTCATGGTTCCTCCTATGCGATGCCAGCCGTGCCGCCGGACCGTTTTTGTTCTTAAGGCGCCTTGCACAGTTAAAAATCTATCCGCCACCGTCAAAAGCATGCCACCTATTCTAGTGAGATTTTTGACAACCGGCGGTTGCGGGCATATATGAGCTGCGGAAATGTGTCCAAACAAAGCAATGACCCGCAGCTCGGTTGTCCCCGTTGCGGCGTTAACGGTAGTATGGTCGTACTGTTTATTCCGCACCGCCAACGGAGGGAGTTCCGCGCCGTGAACCGCGATTTCGCCTCATCGCTCATTCAGCTCAACAATACGTTCTATCGCGAGCACTCCGCCTCCTTCTCCGATACGCGCCAGGCACCGTGGCCCGGCTGGGTACGCACCATGGACATAGCGCTCGAGCAGCTCGACGTCGCCACGATCGAGCATCCCGTCCGCGTCTTCGATCTCGCCTGCGGCAATATGCGATTCGAGAACTTTGCCGCCGGCGGCGCACTTGCCGCCAAGGGCGTCGACGGCACAAACCCCTCGGCAGACGCCAGTTGCCCGTTTGAGTTCTATGGTGTTGACTCGTGTCAGGATTTGGCTATCGATGCGCACGGTCACGCCCTGCGCATTCCCAACCTGCACTTCCAGGAACTCGATGTGCTCGACGCCCTCATGAAGCTCAACCCCGCCAAGACACCCGACGTGCTTTTCAACGCCCCGCTCGCCGACATCTCGGTCTGCTTTGGATTTATGCACCACGTGCCGTCGTGCGAGTACCGCGTACGCGTGCTCGACGCCCTGGTGCGCCAGACGCGCCCAGGCGGCATCATCGCCATCAGCTTTTGGGAGTTTATGAACGACGGGCGCATGGCGCGCAAGGCCGTTCGTGCCGAGGCCCGCGCCGAGCTCACCCCGCCGTTTGAGGGTTACGATTCCGCGCAGTTTGAAGCCGGTGACCACCTCATTGGCTGGCAAAACGACCGCCACGCCTACCGCTATTGCCATCACTTTGACGATCAGCAGATCACCGACCTGGTGCGCGGCGTCCGTACGTTCTACAAGAGCGGCGAGGTCCCCGTGCGCGAGCTTGAGCGCTTCCATGCCGACGGTCGCAGCGGCGATCTCAACCGTTACGTGATTCTCAAGCGTCTATAGGCGTCAGCGACTCGTCGCTGAGCCGCACCGCATCTTTCGGGCAAACCATGCCCACCCTTTTTCAACCCATTGACGGAACGCGCCTGCAATGTGTTCCATACGTATGACCAAGGAGCCTCATGGGAGCCGTCCACGTTCGCACGCCTAAGAACTTTGTGCTCGAAGAGCGCCTGGGGCGCTACGCCGATGCAATCGAGACGAACCCCGAGGCCTATGCCGGAGATTGGCGCGAGGCTTGCGCGCCAGTTGGCAGCAAGCCCTTCGAACACCTTCACCTGGATCTTGGCTGTGGCAAGGGAACGTACCTTGTAGAGCGTGCGGCGCACGAGCCAAACACCCTCTTTATCGGTATGGACCAGGAGCCCATCTGCATCGCCTATGCCGCACAGAAAATCTGCGAGCAGGAGCTATCCAACGCACTCGTCCTGCCCCGAGGCGCCGCAACGTTGCCGCAGCTGTTTGCCGCAGGCGAGCTCGACGCCATAACCATCAACTTTCCCACGCCGCAGCCCAAGGCCAAGTACGCCAAAAAACGACTCGTCCATGTCGACCATCTGATGCTCTACCGCCCGCTCTTTTCAGCCGGCGCCACCGTCACACTGCGAACCGACAGTAAGCCATTGCGCGACTACGCCCTGGGGCAGTTTGCCGCGGCCGGCTACGACACGCTTTGGGTAAGCGACGACGTCCGCCGCGACCATCCCGAGCATCCCGAGACCGAGTACGAATGCCGCACGCGCGAGATGGGTGCCGTCGTCTATGGCATTTGCGCCACACCCGGCGCGCAGCCCAGCAATGAACAGCTCGCGGCGGGCCGCGCGCAGGAGCAAAGCCTTGCCTGCTACCTGCCCGAAAACCTCGATGAGCTCACCTATGTACCTCTGGGCATGGAAGAGGCCGTCGAGAACTTTAGAAACCGCACCCGCAAAGGCAAAAAGCGCCTTCCGCAGGAGTCATAGGGGCTTTTGACAGTCACGTCGCCAGCGAGCAAGCGCAAATAGGCACCGACGAACGACCCTCAAGCCTAAGTGAGTAGACTTTTTAGCAATAGCCAAGCACAACCCGCATAGGAACAAGTAAAACCGCAGGTAAATCCCTTACGCAAAAGCCATGTGCTGGCGAAATCGCAAAAAGTCTACTCACTTAGCTCGCGGCCGCACCAAACGGCTGAGCAGGACGCCCATTTCCTGCATTTTCTTTCGCGCTGGCACCCCGCGCCGCCGCTACGCCATAATAGTTGGCGGACAATCGCGAGAGAAAGCAAACACATGGCACAGACCACGACAGATATCGCCGCCAGCACCGTCTCCGGCGCCGGAGCCGCCAGTTCATTCTCGGGCGGCACGGGAACCGAAGCCGAATTCGGCTCACTCGGTGCGCTCTCCCCCACCTGGTGGGAGCCCGAGGACGGCAGCGAGCCCGAACCATGGCTCACGCCCGATCAAGCCTTCGAACGCTTCTTTGAATGGACGAGCGACCGCGGCATCGAGCTGTGGGATCACCAAGAAGAGGCCCTCATGGACCTGGCCGCCGGCGATCACGTCATCTTAGGCACGCCGACCGGCTCGGGTAAGTCACTTGTTGCGCTGGGCATGCTCTTTATGGGCATGGCACAGGGCAAGCGCTGCTACTATACGGCTCCTATCAAGGCTCTGGTCAGCGAAAAGTTCTTCGATCTGGTACAGGTGCTCGGCCGCGATAACGTCGGCATGATCACCGGCGACACGCATATCAACACCAAGGCACCCGTCATCTGCTGCACGGCCGAAATCCTTGCCAACGATGCGCTCCGCGAGGGCGAGGACGCCGACGTGGGCTGCGTGGCCATGGACGAGTTCCACTACTTTGCCGACCCCGACCGCGGCTGGGCCTGGCAGGTGCCGCTGCTCACCCTGCCCCATACGCAGTTTATGCTCATGAGTGCCACGCTCGGCGATGTCACTGCCATCGCCACCTCACTCGAGGAACACACCGGCGCTACCTGCGACTTGGTCGTCGATGCCCCACGCCCCGTGCCGCTGAGCTACGACTACGTGACGACCTCGCTTGAGGGCACCGTCGAGCTCGCAATGCGCCGCGGCGAGGCCCCGCTCTACATCGTGCACTTTAGCCAGGACGCCGCACTTGCGACGGCGCAATCCCTCGCCAACTTTGGTATTGCCAGCAAGGAGCAGCGCGAGGCCATCAAGGAGGCGGCCAAGGGCACGAGCTTCTCGACGGCCTTTGGTAAGATTCTCAAGCGCTTGCTCGGATGCGGCGTCGGCGTGCACCACGCCGGCATGCTGCCGCGCTATCGCCTACTGGTCGAGCGCCTGGCGCAGCAGGGCCTGTTGCCCGTCATCTGCGGCACCGATACGCTCGGCGTCGGCATCAACGTACCCATCCACACCGTGGTACTCACCGCGCTCACCAAGTTCGACGGCTACAAGATGCGTCGTCTGCGCGCCCGTGAGTTTCATCAGATCGCTGGTCGCGCCGGTCGCTCGGGCTTCGATACCGAGGGCATGGTGATCGCCGAGGCACCCGAGCACGAGATCGAGAATGCCAAGCTTATGGCCAAGGCGGGCGACGACCCCAAAAAACTCCGCAAGATTAAAAAGAAGAAGGCCCCCAAGGGCTTTGTCACCTGGAACAAGCAGACCTTTGAGCGCCTGATCGAGACGCAGCCCGAAACGCTCAAGCCGCGCCTGCGCATCACACACTCCATGGTGATTAGCGTGGTCGAGCAGAGCGGCGATGCCCGAGCCCGCGTACACGACCTCATCGAGACGAGTCTGCAGACCCCTGAGGAAAAGGCAAAGCTCGAGGTTCGTGCCGACGAGATCTTCGCCACGCTCATCGATTCCGGCGTCGTCGTGCGCACCGAGGTGCCGCCCGCACCCGACGCTCCGGCTGACGCCGCGCCGGACATCGACTACGCACTGACGGTCGACCTGCCCGAGGACTTTGCGCTCGACCAGCCGCTCTCGCCGTTTTTGCTTGCCGCGTTGGAGCTGCTCGATCCCGAGAGCGAGACCTATACCATGGATCTGATCTCGATGGTCGAGGCAACGCTCGAGGATCCCAAGCAGGTGCTGCGCGCTCAGGAGCGCGCAGCGCGCGACCGCGCGATGGCCGAAATGAAGGCTGACGGCGTCGAATATGAGGAACGCCTGGAGCGCATCCAGGATGTCACCTACGAAAAACCGCTCGAGGACTTGCTCGACGCCGCCTTCGACAAGTACTGCCAGGAAGTGCCCTGGGCAAACGACTACCAGCTCTCTCCCAAAAGCGTCCTGCGCGATATGCTGGAAAGCGCGAGCGATTTTAAGGGTTACATTCAAAAGCTCGGCATCGCCCGCTCCGAGGGCATTTTGCTGCGTTACCTGGCAGAGGCCTACCGTTCGCTCGACCGCACCGTGCCCATCGAGAAGCGCGACGAGCGTCTGCGCGACATTATCTCGTGGCTCGGCTTTGTGGTGCGCTCGGTGGACTCGAGCCTGGTGGACGAGTGGGAGAACGCCGGCAACCCGGCAGCCCTCGATGCTGCGCCGCCGCAGGGCATCGACGAGGTCGTGGCGGACCGCCGCGGCTGCACGCTGTTGGTGCGCAACGCGCTCTTCCGCCGCGTGACCCTTGCCGCCCGCGAGCACGTTCGCGACCTGGGCGAGCTCGACGACGACTGGGGCATGAGCGAGATCCGCTGGCAAAAAGCACTCGACGCTTACCACGAGCAGCACGAGGAAATCCTCACCGACGGAGATGCCCGCAGCGCCGCGATGTTCTCCATCGACGAGTCCGACGAGAAGACCGCGCACGTATGGCACGTGCACCAGATCTTTGCCGACGAGGATGGCGACCACGACTTTGGCATCATGGGCGATGTCGATCTGGACGCCACGCAAGACGGTGGCGAGGTCATCTTCAAGAACTACCGCGTCGGTTTTATCGAGGATTTGCTCGAGGATTAGCCAAGCATATTGGGACGAAACGAAGCGGGGCTGTTGGCAACATCGCCAGCAGCCCCGCTTTTTCACTATCCGCTATGCCTTACTCGGCATCCTCGACCTCATACGAATCCGCCTCGGCTGGCTCCTCGTTTGTCTCCGGCGCAGCCTCGCGCGCCTCGTCAAACGCTGCCTTCATGGTCTTGTTTCCCCAAGTGAGCTTGCGAATGGTGAGCTCATCAGCCTTGTTGTGGGCCAGGCGCAGATTCTCGGTGCTGCGGCGCAAATCGTCCTTGGTCTTCTCGAGCTGCTTGATGGCGGCATCGATTTCCTTGATCGCCGACTCGAATTGCTTACTCGCCAGATTATAGTTGCGCGAGAAGCCGTCCTTGAACTTTTCCATCTTAGCTTCGAAGTTCGTGACGTCGATATTCTGCTGTTTGTACTCCGCCAGCTCCTGCTTATAGCGCAGCGAACCCATAGCGGCATTGCGCAGCAGCGTAATCATGGGAATGAAAAACTGCGGGCGGATCACATACATCTTCTCGTAGCGATAGCTCACGTCCACGATTCCCGCGTTGTAAAGCTCGCTCTCGGGCTCGAGCAGCGTGCAGAGCACCGCGTACTCACAGCCTTTCTGGCGACGATCGTGATCGAGTTTCTTAAAGAAGTCCTCGTTTTTATGTTTGGTCGCGGTCTCGTCGTTCTCGTTTTTCATCTCGAACATAATCGAAATGACCTCGTTGCCGCTCGCGTCGCACTCGCGGAAGATAAAGTCGCCCTTGGTGCCCTCGGACGCATCGTTATCCTTCTCGAAGTACGCGTTAGGAAATGCCGTCATGCGCAGACGGTTAAACTCGGTCTCGCAGTGCTGCTCGAGCGACTCGCCCACCATCTTGGTGGACAGACGAATCTTCATTTCCTTAAGGCGCTCAATCTCTTCGTCCTTGTAGCGGATCAACTCGTCGCTCGCGCGCTTGGCCTGCGCAAGCTCGAGCTCGTGTGCCGCCTTGGCTTGCTCCTCACGAGAATCGCGCACCGCCAGCTCGCTCGTCAGTTTGGCACGCGCCTCATCGCGCTCTCGCTCCGCCGCGGCGACCGCCTCTGACAGGTTCATTTTTGCCATCAGTTCCTGCTCGCGCAGCTGGGCACGCAGGCCCTCGGCCTCCTGCTCAGACCGAGCCTTTGCGGCGGAAAGCTTCTCCTGCACCTTCGCGCGGTAGTCTGTGAGTGTGCGTTCGGCCTCGCTGCGAGCGGCATCGAGCTCACGCTGAGACTCGGCCGCGGCAGCGGCAAGCGCCATCTCCTGGGCCTTGTCCGCCGCGGCAAGCTTGGCCTGCAACTCGGCAATCTGGGCATCTCGTGCAGCTACATCGTTTTGAGCAGCATTGCGCGCCGCCGACTCGGCAAGCTTGGCTTCGTCATCCTTGCGCCCCAGCTGCGCACGCAAGTTGTCGATTTCGCGCTGGAGCTCGGCGTTCTCCTTTTGAGCGTCGGCACGGGCCTCAACCGCCGCGCGCTGGCTTGCGCTCTCGCGCTCCGCGGCAGCGCCCTCGAGTTTGGCGTGCAGCTCGGCAAGCTCCGCATCGCGCTTGGCGAGTTCTTGCGCCAGCTGCTGGGCTGCAGCGTTCTTCTGCTCGACAAGCTGAGCGTCGCGCTGAGACTCCGCCTTTTGCAAAGCAGCCGTCGAGCGCGAGCGCTCAAGCTCCAGCGCCTGCTCGCCCTCGCGCTGAACAGCCTTCACGCGCTCGTCCAGGTCGCGCGAGAACTCGGCGTCGCGCACCTGCTTGACGATATCCGCATAACCGGACGCATCGACCTTAAAAACTTCACCGCAATGCGGGCACTTGATCTCGTTCATGGCAGCTCCTCGATGGACGCAAATTTCAACCGCCTACACTCTACCGCGCCGCACGGACAAAAAAGGCGCCGCTGCCATAATGGCAGCGGCGCCAGAACCACCATAAAGGTGCCTGTCCCCTTTGCGGTGGTTTGTGTGGTGGTTCGAGAATTACAGCCCAAAGAAGTCAAGAATTTGATCACGGCTTACGGGCTTGTAATCGTTGGCATCGAGACCGACATCATAGCGAAAGATAGGGCGCTCGCGATCGCGGTTGCGCGCGTTGGTGCGGTCTCCCCTGCTGTGGATATGCCCGTGCAGCATGATGGCGCCGCGCGCCTTGCCATTCCAGCTGAGCATGGGGTAATGGCTCATAACTAGACGATGGCCCTTGGCATAGCCGGGAGCAATCTCCAGGTAATCGCATACCTCATCCCAAATCTGCGGTACGTCGGGATCTTCCCAATCACCGTCATGGTTGCCACGGATGAGCGTCACATTCTGGCATTCGATGCGCTCGCGCAGGCGCACCGCCTCCGCCAGGGGCAAACGATAGGTAAAGTCTCCCAAGATATAGAGACGGTCGTCCGCCGCCACGCACTCATTGATGGCATCGATGACCTTGCGGTTCATCTCCTCGACCGAATCAAACGGCCGATCCATATCGTGCAAGATATTCGTATCGCCCAGGTGCAGGTCGGCGGTAAACCACATCATCGTCTCTGTCCTCATTTCGCAACGTGTTCAACTCGTGCTAAGTATACAGACGCAGCGATGCAGCGGTTATCCAAAGAGCCCGCCGAACAGTCCGCGGCGGCGCTTGTCTTGCTTTTTCGAAGCGTCGCCCTGGGCGTTCTTGTCCTGCCGCTTCTTCCGGTCCTGCTCCAGCTCATCATCGTCGATCAGCATATCCCACTCAAACGGGTCGTCCGTCAGATCGAACAGGTCATCGTCATCAAACATGACCGCCTCCATTGCCGATTAGCGAGCATCCACCACATAGAGACCAACGCGCACCTGATGCCACGGGCTGCGCTCGGGAGCAACCTGTTGCACGCGAGCCTCAAATACGTCCTCGTGGCCGTAATACATCATCAAGGACAGCGGGCCGACCTCGTTTCCCGGAACATACCCAAGCTTGGTGTTGCCGTAGTAGATCGCAACCGCCTCGGGATCATGGGGGTTATCGCGCTCGGCACACAGCGTCAGTTTATCGCCCACTTTAAGATCGCCCAAGACCAAGGCGCCATCGGCATACTGAAATCCTGCAATATGAAACGACAAAAGAACACGTGAAGGCTCGTACATGGCAACTCCTCTAACGACCGAATAAACCGGCACTTAACCTTACTGAGAAGCTTACGGGCCCGTGCGGACAAAATTTCACCCGCTCGCACCTTTCGCCCATTTGCCGCAACGCTTGCGAGACAGAGCGCCTGCAGATAAGATAGAGACACGGATGGCACCCGTTGCAGCGGGTCTTGCCAACTCCAGTACACGTTTACATCGTGAGAAGTGGCCGTCTTCGCTTATGCGGGGGCGGCTATTTCGTTCGGCCGATAAACAGGCCAAGCTCGATAGCCGCGATCAACAACGCCAATAACGAAATGACATCGCTTACGTTCATACCAAATCCCTTCTAAAGGGAGTTGGCCCATCCGTGCTCCATAGCAGTAGTCTAACGCAAAATGCGGGTAATAGGAACATCTGTTCGTATTACCCGCACCCTTTTCTAATGCACAAACATGCGCACGAACTTGTGCTTCCAGCTTGCGTAAGGGGCATAGCGGAATGGCACGTCCAGCCACGTTGCCTTGTTCACGATGCTCTTCTTGTGGCTAAACGTATCGAAGCTCTCGCGTCCATGGTATTGCCCCATACCGCTCGCGCCCATGCCACCAAAGCCCATATGGCTCGTAGCCAAGTGCATAATCGTGTCGTTGACGCAGCCGCCGCCAAAGGGCACATAACGCACAAAGCGCTGCTGAACCGCGCGGTCCTGGCTAAAGATATACAGGGCCAGCGGCGTCGGGCGATCGGTAATAAACGTCTCGACCCTGTCTAAGCTCTCAAACGTCAGCACCGGCAAGATGGGGCCGAAAATCTCCTCCTGCATTACGGCGTCATCGGGGGTCACGCCGTCTAGAATCGTCGGCTCAATCTTGAGCGACGACTCGCGCGCGGTACCTCCAAGCACAACCTTATAGGGATCGATCAGCCCGCGCACGCGCGCAAAATGCTTGGCGTTGACGATATGACCGTAATCCTCGTTGTCGAGCGGATGCTCGCCAAACATGCGACGGGTCTCCTCCCTGATGAGGCCCAACAGCTCATCGTGTACGCGCGTATCGACCAGCAGGTAGTCGGGCGCCACGCAGGTCTGCCCCACGTTGAGCCATTTACCAAAGGCGATGCGCCGTGCCGCGACTTTTAAGTTTGCCGTGGCATCCACAATGCAGGGGCTCTTTCCGCCCAGCTCAAGCGTCACGGGCGTCAGGTTTTTACTTGCGCGCTCCATGACGAGCTTGCCGACCGGAACGCTACCGGTAAAGAAAATCTTGTCCCAGCACTCATCGAGCAGTGCTTCGTTCTCGGCACGGCCGCCTTCTACAACCGTCACCAGGCGCGGATCAAATGCTTCCTCGCAAATCTGCCTGAGCACCGCGCTCGATGCCGGAGCATAGGCACTCGGCTTGATGACCACGGTATTGCCCGCGGCAAGGGCGCCGGCAAGCGGCTCGAGCGTTAGCAAAAACGGGTAGTTCCACGGAGCCATGATGAGTGTGACGCCATAGGGCACGGACTGCGTCTTGCACACACTCACGGCGTTGGCGAGGTCACACGGACGCAGGCGCGAGCGACTCCATCGAGCCACATGCGCAATCTGATAACGAATCTCGGAAAGCGAGGTGCCGATCTCGCACATATACGCCTCGTCATGCGACTTTCCCAAATCGGTCTTGAGCGCATGGGCAATATCGGCCTCGTGGGCCCGCACCGCATCGCGTAAACTCACGAGCGCACGACGTCGAGCATCGACATCAAACGTGGCGTGTGTCTTAAAGTAGGCGCGCTGATCGCCGACGATGCGCGCAATTTCCTCGGTGTTCATGGACCCTCCTAATTCTCGCCCTCAAACATACCACCCGCGACGACCTCGTACATACGCTCGAGCTCCAAACGGTCCATTAGAAGCGGAACGGGGTATAGCGGATTGGCCTCGGCATCGGCATGGGCCGCCATTTGTGGAATATCGGAGCGGCGAATGCCCGTCACATATTTGGGTATGCCCAAGGCGGCGTTCATGCGGTCGACCCAATCGATAAAGGCCTCAGCAGCCACGTTGTCCAGCGCATTAGCCGGCGCAATGCCGGCCATGCGGGCGAGATCGGCGAGCTTGGGAGCAGCAGCTTCGCCATAGGCGCGAAGCATGTGCGGCAGGATGATGGCGTTGGCCAAGCCGTGGGGAATCCCGTAACGCCCGCCCAGGCTGTGCGCGATGGCATGGACGTATCCAACATAAGAGCGCGTAAAGGCAACGCCCGCTTTATACGCCGCCGAAAGCATATTGCGGCGCGCACGCATGTTGCCACCGCACTCATAGGCCTCGAGCAAATTGTCGTGGATGAGCTGCACCGCCTGGCGCGCCATCTTGCGCGTATAGGGCGTGGTGCTGCGCCCGATAAAGGCCTCGACGGCATGCGTCAGGGCGTCCATGCCCGTTTGCCCCGTAATGGAGGCGGGCAGGCCGCGCGTAAACTCGGGGTCGTGCACCGCAAAGCGCGGGATCAGCACAAAGTCGTTAATGGGATACTTGTAGTGCGTCTCGTCGTCGGTAATTACCGCTGCAAGCGTGACCTCGCTTCCCGTGCCCGCCGTGGTGGGAACGGCGATGAGCAGCGGCAGGCGACGATGGATACGCAACAGGCCGCGCATCTTGTTGATGGGCTTCTTTGGCTGCGCGATGCGCGCGCCCACGCCCTTGGCGCAGTCCATGGCCGAACCGCCGCCAAAGCCGATAATGGCCTGGCAGGTGCTCTCTCGATACAGAGATGCCGCTTCCTCCACGTTTGAGACCGTGGGGTTCGCACGTGTTTCGGCATAGACCGCAGCGCTAATTCCCTTGGACGCGAGCGCTGTCTCGAGCGGTGCCGTGAGCCCCAGACGGGCAATGCCGGGATCTGTCACGATAAGAACATGGTGTATTGAACGCTTTTGAAGCACTGCGGGCACTTCCTCAGCGTGCTCTAAAATGCGTGGCTCGGTATAGGGCAGCACCGGCAATGCGATGCGAAAAACCGTTTGATACGTTCGGCACCAGGCGCGGCGGGCTAGATGCATAAAGGAAGCTCCTTCATTTGTTGATTGGTCAACATTTGCTCGACCGATTGTACTCATCGGAGGTCGCACGAGGTCTAGCAATCGTTAATCAATCAACATCTACACATGCTTAAATTGTTTTATTAAAAATCATTCCTAATAGGCTTCACATTCGGTCTCATTTATGGATAATAGAACTCGTCAAGACGCACGTCCGGAGAGGGCCCTTACGGGACCGGACGAGCGCACCATCGCCATCGATCGAAAGGATCGAATCATGAAGTTTGTTTGCCCCGTTTGCGGTTATGTGGAAGAGTTCGACGGCGACCAGCTGCCCGAGGATTTCAAGTGCCCCCAGTGCGGCGTTCCCGGCTCTCGCTTCCTGAAGCAGGAGGAGGGCCAGCTCGAGTGGGCTGCCGAGCACGTCGTGGGCGTCGCCAAGATGGAGGGCGTCTCCGAGGACATCGTTGCCGACCTGCGCGCCAACTTTGAGGGCGAGTGCTCTGAGGTCGGCATGTACCTGGCCATGGCTCGCGTCGCCCATCGCGAGGGCTATCCCGAGATCGGCCTGTACTGGGAGAAGGCTGCCCACGAGGAGGCCGAGCACGCCGCCAAGTTCGCCGAGCTTCTGGGCGAGGTCGTGACCGACTCCACCAAGAAGAACCTCGAGATGCGCGTTGAGGCCGAGAACGGCGCCACCGCCGGCAAGACCGATCTCGCTAAGCGCGCCAAGGCCGCTGGCCTCGATGCCATCCACGACACCGTGCACGAAATGGCTCGCGACGAGGCCCGCCACGGCAAGGCTTTCGCCGGCCTGCTGAAGCGCTACTTTGGCTAAGCCAACCGCTTGAGACATAACCTCTAGCTCGATGAGGCCCGGACCGTATTGGTTCGGGCCTTTTTGTGTCTCGAGGACTCGTTAACGCCCTGAAATAGAGCTATCTTCGGCATCGGTCTCTCGTCAAAAACTAAGTGAGTAGACTTTTTGGAACTTGCCGAGCAGACCATCCGTATTGCTTTATAAAGTCGCAGGTAAATGACTTGTTTCAAAACGGCCTGGTCGCCAAAGTGCCAAAAGCCTACTCACTTAGAACCGCAGCCGTCCACGATCGAGCTGCTTTGTGTCTAACGGGCATCTTTCCGTCAATTACTCCCAATTTTGTCCAGTCAACGAATAGTTCAGACCGGAGTAATGTCTCAGCCCTTTGCTCATCTGAGCTTTTATCACGATATTCAGCATCGAGCATCCTGCATACGGCCTTAACGATCGCGTGGAATCTACCCTCATCGGATATCTGTCTGTGTGTCAGGAGAAGTACATCGTAGCCCATGGCCTGAAGGGCCGTCATGCGGTCAGCGTCACGCAAGCCATCCCCTGCGCGTCCGTGCGAGGCCTTTCCCTGACATTCAATGGCCACCTGTCGCCTGCCGTCCAGCGAAGAAAGAAGTAGGTCGATATATACACGGGACTTTCCCACAATCGCTCGAGCACTTGTGCTTAGCATCACTTCAACATTGAGCTCTATGCCGCAAAAACCTTCTCCTCCCAGGGATCGCGGCAGTGCAAGTAGCAAATACGCCTCGACCTCAAAAGGCGATGCGGCACCCAGTGGAACGAGATGCGATACCGCGACAAATCGCTTGCCGTAACGCATCCCACAAACATCTGAACAAAAACGGTCAAGATCTCCGTCCAAAACCAAAGCGTCGCGCCGCCACAAATTTGAGGCGGCACCGTCCTCGGACGGGCAACGTGCCCAACCAAAGGTTGCCGGAATCGCGCCCGACTCAATTGCACGCGAAAGCTCTGCCTCGAGTGCTGCTGGCAAGGCACAAACCGTAAACAAGCCGCACATCTCCGCCAATACCAAAAGCAGCTGGAGATCCGTCAGATGCCGCGACATGATGAATGCCGTCAGCAAAGGAGATGTGACCAAAAACCCATGTTCCGTTTCCAGCACGGATTCCCTGGGAAGCTCACCAAGGAACAGCCGTTGCCTAACGCTGGCAGGACAAGTCCGCTTATTTCTCGTCCCAACCAATGTATGCAACGGCAAGCCGAGCGCAACCGCAGCCGTCGGGTTACGGGCGAGGCCATATCGCTGCCGGTCTTCTTCCGGTCGTGGAAGTGGCGGACACAAAGCGAGGGCTTGAGGAGGCAAACGCCAGTACCTAAAAGCCGATATGTCACAAAGTAGATCCTTCATAGGCACAGGAAAACACGGATTTCAACCCGGGTACTCCCGCATTGGCGCGAACGTACCGAAAAGGGCGCCGAACGGACTGTTAAGTTTTCAACAGCCTTCCCCAACTGGCCAAAAGCTTGCCAAGAACTGGACGGAGTCCTGTTGAAAACCCGCTATTTCTCTCATGCGGAAGCTTTGCACAGCAAGTGAGTAGGCTTTTTGGGAGGCTTCGGTAGTTTGTGTGACAAGGGGCTAGCCTAGGCAGCAA
>NZ_QROG01000033.1:0-17833 GCF_003474585.1 Collinsella sp. AF39-11AT
TGCCTAGGCTAGCCCCTTGTCACACAAACTACCGAAGCCTCCAAAAATACCCAGCTGATGCTGGCGCGCCAGATGTCTTGAAAGACTGACTGGGTAAACCAGGGTATATCCCAGCCGTACAGGTAGGCGAGATCATAGCAAGCGTGAAAACCTGCCATAGAAATCATCGTAAACCCGCGGACGGTATCAAATATGGTTATGCGTTTTTGCATTACGAGAACCGGCGCATCAAGCCGACGACTTTGCCCAGGATAACGGGATTCGTTGCATAAATAGGTTCCATGGTGTCGTTCTCGGGCTGCAAGCGCACACGCCCCTGCTCCTTGTAGAACGTCTTGACGGTCGCCGAACCATCAATCATGGCCACGACAATTTCGCCGTTCATGGCACTCTTTTGTTCACGGACGATGATGTAATCGCCATTGAAGATGCCGACATTGATCATTGAGCTCCCATGCACCTCAAGGATAAAGGAACCCTGATCAGTGGCGATTTCGGTCGGGATAGTAAACGTGTCTTCGATATTCTGCTCGGCCAGAATGGGAATCCCAGCCGCGACGCGACCAACGAGCGGTAGCGAGACCGTTCCGCGAGGTGCGGTGGGCTCGTCAGATTTAGAAATTGAGACAGAGGAACCATCCTCGTTAAAGAGTTCCAGGGCGCGCGGTTTGGTGGCATCGCGCTTGAGTAGCCCGCGCGCCTCCAGGGCAGAGAGATGGGCGTGCACGGTGCTGGGGGAGGAAAGGCCCACGGCAGAAGCCATCTCGCGCACGCTGGGCGGATAACCCTTCTCCTGCTGATATTCCTTGATGAAGTCGTAAATTTGCTGCTGACGCTTGGTAATTTTGCGAGCCATCAGGGCATCCTCTCTACCCATGTCAAACAAATGTTCGAATTTTGCTTGACAGGAACAACTGTTCGAAGATAATAATAACCGAACATTCGTTCTCGCGCTAGACATTTTTGTCCGCGCGGCTTGATAAAACTGTTCTCAGCAAAACACGCGAGAGGAGAACATGATGAACGTAACGAATATGGTCCAGGGAAACCTCGCCCTTAAGCTCGAGACGCCTGCAGAACCCACTTTTACGGTTGTTCAGGGTGGCCGCTCCGGCTTTCAGCCTTTGACCGTAAAGCCTGCGCGCAATCAGCAGGCTGTAGTCGCGCCGGCCCGCGTTGCCCCGAAGGTTCCGACGATTGTCGCCGTCGCCGTTGCGCTTACGCTCTTCTTTGTCCTCGCTATGTCGGTCTTTAGCGCTCGTCACGCCGCGTATGCCGAGTCCGTTTCCAACATTACCTACGAGACCATTCGCGTTCAGCCTGGCGATTCTCTTTGGTCGCTTGCCGAGGAATATCCAATCGAAGGCCTTTCCACGCAAGAGACTTCCGACATGATCCGTAGCGTCAATCATCTGGAGCATGGTTCGCTCGCCGCCGGTGCGCATCTTAAGGTTCCTGATCGTTCGTAATCATTATCGCGCTGCGCATGGTACCCTTGTTATCGTTTAAGAGGAGGTACCATGCGCTGTCCCAAATGCGGCAAGGCACATACCCGCGTCGTTGATTCCCGTATGCAGGAGTCAAATAACACCATTAAGCGTCGCCGCGAATGTTGCTCGTGTAACTACCGCTTTACAACGTTCGAGCGATGCGAGGACCCTATCGAGGTCATTAAGTCAGACGGAACCAAGCAGCGGTTCGATCGCAATAAGCTGCTCGTCGGCTTGATGCGAGCCACCATCAAGCGCGATATCGACACTAAGAAGCTCAATGAGATTATCGATGACATCGAGGTCGAGCTGCGCTCTCGCACGCTGACGGCCGTCACGTCCCATGAGTTGGGTGACATGGTGCTCAAGCGCTTGGCCAAGATCGACAAGGTTGCGTACATCCGCTTTGCCTCGGTCTACCGCGATTTCAAAGACGTCGATGAGTTTCTGCAAGAGCTCGACAAGCTAAGGTGATTCCATGTCCAACATTACCGTCAACATAAAGCGTCTCGATCCCACCGTCGAGCTTCCCAAATACGCCCATCCCACTGATGCCGGCTTGGATTTGCGCTCCAACGAGGACTGCGTCCTGAAGCCCTTCGAACGCCGTCTGGTCTCTACGGGGCTGGCCATCGCCCTGCCCGATGGCTACGCCGGCTTCGTCCAGCCCCGCAGCGGCTTGGCCATCAAGCAGGGCCTGTCTATAGTCAATACGCCGGGCCTCATCGACGCCCACTACCGAGGAGAACTCAAGGTTATCCTCATCAATCTGAATCCCTCCATTAACATTCAAATCAATAAAGGCGACCGCATAGCCCAACTCGTCATCCAAGAAGTCCCCACGGTCAACCTTATAGAAGTAGAAGAACTAGACGAAACCGACCGAGGCAAAGGAGGCTTCGGCTCCAGCGGCATCGCCTAGGGCGCTCGTATCCCTCCCGCCCGGGGCTTACCTATATCATTCCATGCTCAAACATTCTCGCGTCGCTTCGCTCGCTGCGAAACTGCGCGTGGAACGATATGTGTGAGAGGCAGGCGGGCGGTTACTCGCTTGAAACAATATTTACTTTTCTAGTAAGTCGATGCGATAAAGGGACGCCTCCTTTGTCGCATCGACTTACTGTATTTATATTTTCTGGTTCCCCTTTGCAGATTCTACTGGAGGGGAATCTGGTATAGCTGCTAGTACGTAAACGCAGCTTACCTGCGGGAGGCCCCTATATATCGTCCCACGCGCAGTTTCGCAGCGAAGCGAGAATGTTTGAGCATGGGATGATATATAGGGGCCTCCCGCAGGTAAGCGGACATTAAGACGCTACCTGATATGCGCAGGTTTTTCGCCCCAGTAGAAGCGGCAGAAGGCTCGTTTGCGCTTTTGGGGTTTGCCTACGAGCTCCATGGCGGCGATGGCTATGTCTTCGGCTGCGTGGGGGCGGCGTAGTACTTCGCCGTTGATGAGTAGGGCTTTGAGTGATTCGGGATGATCGTGCAAGTGACGTAGGGTAACGATGAGCTCTCGTGCGGTGGTGACATGCATGCTGGCGCCCATGCCGGTGAGCATGGTGGTGTTGGCCTTTTCCTGGCCATAGGACTTGCCCAGCAGGATCATCGGCAGGTGTGCGCACAGGCATTCGGTGACGGTGAGTCCGCCCGATTTGAGAATTGCCAGGTCGCAGCCGTGCATAAGCGCTGCCATATCATCGACATAGTCCAGAACCGTGACGTTTTCGAGCTTCATGGCGTCGAAGAGCGTTTTGAGGCGGGTGGCATATTCGGTGTCTTTGCCCGGCAAAAAGACAAAGTGCATGTCTTCGAAGCTGCGTAGGAAGGGGAGGGTGCGGTCCATCTCCGCGCGAAAGCGAACGTACGGTTGAGGCAAGCTGGCACCGGCCATTACCAGCACGACGGTCTTGTCGGTGGGGAGGTTGAACTTAGCTAGCTCTTCCTCGCGATCGTAATCCGTGTCGAATCCGGCGCGAATAGGAATGCCGGTAATGCGAATCTTTGTCTCGAGCACCTTGCGCGGACGCAGCGTTTCGGCCATAAATTCGTTGGCAACACAGAATAAATCGGTGTCCTTGTGGGGCCACCATCCCTCGACTTCGTAGTCGGTCGGTACGCAGATGACCGGATAATCGATACCCGTAATTACGCGGGCGCCCACGGCAACATTGGCTGCTGTGATGTGCGTTGCGACCACGGCTATGGGCCTGCGGCTACGAATATAATCGTTGAAGGCGGGGAACATAATTCTCGACCATGCCGTGCCACCACCCCAGAGCAGATGTCCCGTAAGCGTATATCGCCAGGTCAGGTCGTAAATGGGGCGCGTGGCTCCCGTAAAAGAAGCCGCGGTCTTATTGCCGTCGAATTTAATACGTCCAAAATCAAGGATATCGAGCACTTCAATCTCAACATCCTCGGGGATACCATTGGTGCCGCGGATGAGGTCGAATGCCTGCGCAATCGCATTTGCGGCGGCCTTGTGGCCCGAGCCAACCGAGGCGTGCACGATGGTCACGAGAGGTTTTTGCTGATCCAGGAGCGTGGTTTGCTCCGATTGGGGAGTGCTAAGCGTGAGCAGGGGAGCGTCGTCGCTCGTCTGCGTCTGATCCATCGATAACTCCCCTTCGACGTTGTAACACGGATTTATCATTGTAGTGCATGAGTGTCACGTTCACGTAAATTTGGGTATGAGCGCAAAGAACGACAACGTTTCGACGAGAGGACTCTTCATGATTACCGATCAGACAATCGATGTTGCGATTATCGGCGGCGGTCCCGCGGGTTATGCTGCCGCCATTTATGCGGCGCGCGCCAATCTTACGACAACCGTTCTTGAGCAGGGCATGTCCGGCGGACAGATTGCCACGAGCAACGAGATTGAGAATTATCCTGGCATTCCGCTGCTGAGCGGTGCCGAACTTGGTGAGCGGTTTCAACAGCATGCTGAAGGCCTGGGGGCTCAGGTTGAATGGAGTATGGTAACAGGCGTCGACTACGATGCCGATGCGGCTCAATTTACCATCCATCATGATATGGGTGACACAACGGCCAAGAGCGTCATTGCGTGCATGGGCGCCACACCGCGTCCTGCGGGTTTTGTTGGCGAGGACACGTATCGCGGTCGTGGCGTTTCGTATTGCGCAACATGTGACGGTATGTTCTTCCGCGGCAAGCAGGTCTTTGTTATCGGAGGCGGCAATTCAGCATGCGAGGAGGCGCTGTTCCTTTCCGACATTGCCAGCAGCGTGACCATCGTGCTGCGTCGCGATCAGTTCCGTGCACCCGAGGGCGTTGTGAATAAGGTGCTTGCAAAGGACAACATTTCAGTTAGGTACCAAACTAGTATTGTTAAGCTTTCTGGTGAAGCGATGCCCACAACCATTACGTTCAAGGACAATGCGACTGGTGAAATGCACACTGAGTCCTTTGAACCTGGCTCATTTGGCATCTTTGTCTTTACGGGGACGCAGCCGCATACCGAGCTGGTTGAGCATCTCGTCGATCTGGCTCCCGACGGCGGCATTGTCACCGACGATTCGATGGCTACCCGTACGCCCGGCTTATTCGCAGCCGGCGATATCCGTTCCAAGCGTTTACGCCAGGTTGTGACCGCCGTTTCGGACGGAGCCATAGCGGCAACCAGCTCATACGCTTTCCTACGCGGATAAGTACGATAATATATCTTATGTAAGGTTGCTATCTTTACACAAAGTGGTTGGACGGTGCATCAATGTGCTGTCCAACCACTTTTACTTGGCGACTATGTGGTATGCAAAACTAGATAACCTAGAATACAATATAGAAAACGAACGGAGGCCTCTTATGAACCACGCTAAACATGTTATCCCGATGTCCGATACGTCGGTCAGCATTAAGCCTGAGGATATTCAGCCGACGGTTCTGCCGGATGCATTTATTCAGTCCGATATGGTGGGTAAACTCAACGCGTTGAGCCTGCCACGCTATGACCAGCTGCCCAACGTAACGCTCTATCGCGATCAGGTCATTGAGTATGTTGCACTGTGGATGGAGCCGCTTTCCATTTGCGTAGAGCAGCCCGTTATAACGCCGTCGATGATCAATAACTATGTGAAGGTCGGCCTCGTTCCTGCTCCCGTTAAAAAGCAGTATGGCCGTGAGCAGATTGCGCGTCTCATCGCCATTTGTATCTTTAAGCAGGTGCTGCCCATCGCAGCGGTTCAGGCGCTCTTTAATATTCAGCGCTTGAGCTACGACGCTCCGACGGCTTTCGATTATGTTGTCGATCAGCTCGAGGCATCGATTCGTGCGGCGTTTTCTGTTGAGCAGACTCCCGTGCCCGATACCGCACATCAGGTTACGCGCGAATCGCTGCTCGTGCGCAGTGCGGTATCGTCCTTCGTTTCGAAGGCGTATCTGATGAGCTATCTCAAGTTCAATGGGTTTAATAGCTAACCGAGGTATAAGACGGGCGGGATAAAGAGCCAATGGCTCCTTATCCCGCCCGTACGTTTGTCTAGTTGGATATTATCGGCCCGACGCCACGCCCATACCGTAGCCGATAATGAGGCCGTGCATCTCGGCATAGTATGAATCTAGCCCGTTACAGGGCATGATAATCGTCTTGGAGCCGGGCCAATGCTCCGCAATGCGGCTGGCAAGCGCCTGAGCGCCCGCCTCATTCTCGACATGGTCGATAACGACCTCGCCGCCGGTAAAGCCTTCGGCCTCCATGGTGTCGACAATCTTGGTGAGCATCTTCTTTTCGCCGCGGGTGTGCCCAACGAGTTCAATTTTGCCCGCTTCGCTCGCCGTGCCCAAAATGCGGATATTGAGCTTGTTGGCAATGACGCCGGCTGCCTTAGGGATACGTCCGGCTTTGGCCAGGTTTTCGTAATTGCACAAGCTGAAGAGGATTTTGCTGTTCTGCTCAAGGCTATCGAAGTATGCGCAAGCGTCCTCGAATGAGACATCCGGATTGCTTGCAAGATAGCGGTCGAACAGCAAGAAAATGAGGTCCATTTTGCCGCCAGCTGCGCGCGAATTGACAAGATGAATATTGCGGTCCGGTTCCTCGGCAAGAACCATATCGCGAGCCGTGGCTGCTGCGTTGTAGCTGCCCGACACGCCCTCAGAGATTGGCATGCAGATGGTCTTGTCTGCCAATTTGAAGAGCTCGGCCCACTCCCCTACGCTGGGACAAGCGCTCGAAGAAGCGTTCGTCTCCGCCTGAACAGCGCAGTTGAGCTCATGAACATCGAGCGAAAGGTCATCGATGAATTCACGCTCCCCCACTCGAATTTTGAGGGGTGCGAATGCAAAGGTGGTACGGGGTGCAGTCGGTTGCCAATCGCGAAGATTGCAGCTCGAATCGGAGATAAGTGCCCAGCTCATTGAGGGTCCTTTCTAATTGTTCCTCAACAATTATAGCCGTCTTTCTCATAAATTGAACGGCTATCTAGTTTTGAATACTAGATAGCCGTTCTGTTCATAAGGCAAACGGTAGGCGCAAAAAGAATGGGCCTCGTGACTCAAGATCGCGAGGCCCACGTTCGTTCGCTGTAGTAATAAATTAGTAGCGTACGAAGATGTAGTTGTTGTTCATACCGGCTGCAACGGAGCTGATGATAACGCCGGTTTTGTAGTCGGAAGCATGGATCATCTGACCATTACCGATATAGATGCCGGTATGGTAGGAGTTAACCACAACATCGCCGGGTTGCGGATCGGACACACGGGTCCAACCCATGAAGGTGCCGGTGGTGCCCAGGCGGCAGTAGCGGCCCGTGAGGCAATAGCTTACAAAACCGGAGCAGTCAAAGCTGTTCGGTCCAATGCCGCCCCAGGAATAAGCGTATCCGAGCTTGCTGTAGGCGCGCGAAACAACGGTACCGCCGTCAACGGACTGGCTCGGTGCGGAAGGCGTCGGAGTCGGAGCGGGCGTCACGGGCTGCGGCGTGGGAGCAGGAGCCGGAGCGGGCGCGGGCGTGTTGCCGCCGTTGTTGGTCGTTCCGCCACCATTGTTGGTGTTCTCGGTCGTAACGGCGGTGTCGTTGCTCACCGTGGCCTTTTCGGCAGTACTGGCATTTATGCCAGCCTGCAGCGCGGCGTTGGCCTCGGCCTCGGCGGCAAGCTCGGCTTGCAGCTGAGAATCCAGGGAGTTCACGACGCTCTGGGCCTCAGCCTGCTGGGCATTGAGCTCGTCGACCTTCTTCTGCGTCGCGGCTACGTTCTTCTCCTGCTCGGTCTGCTTATCGGTGAGCTGCTGCTTAAGGTCCTTGACATCCTGAATGGTCTGGGCCTGCTTGTCGGACACCTTGCCGTAGTAGAAGAGACGGTTGAGCATGTCGCCCAGATCGTCGACGCCCGTCAAAACCTGAAGCAGGCTCAGACCGCCGGTCTTGTACTCACCGGCAACGTAGTTAGAGAGCTTGGCCTGGCCTTCGGCGATCTCTTGCTGCTTTTGCGTGATCTCGCCTGCAGTCTGATCAAGCTCCTGCGTCTGTGCGGAGAGTTCTTCATGAATTTGCTGGGTTTGCGTGCCGATCTGCTCGAGCTTGGTACGAGCAGCGGCAAGGTCGGATGCGGTATCGGCGTAGGCCGGAGCCACGAGGCCCAGGCCCAAAACACAAGCGAGGGTTGCCGTAGCAGCGCAGCGTGCCATGTTTCTGTGCGTGTTTGCTGTGCGCATGGAGCTTCCTTTCCGGTATCTAAGGGTAGCGGCTAGTCCACCGTTACCAGGCTAAAGAGCTCAATGTCCTCGTTAGAAGGCGTGAGCTTCTTGCGCGGGTTGAGAAACGCAAGCTCAAGGATACAACCGTAACCCACAAGCTTCGCGCCCATATCTCGCACCAGTTTACCTGTTGCCTCGACGGTTCCGCCCGTCGCGACCAAGTCGTCCAGAATCAACACGGTATCTTTAGAGCTGATAGCATCGGCGTGAATCTCGATAGAATCCGTTCCATACTCGAGCTCGTAGCTCTCGCTGACCGTCTTGCGCGGCAGTTTACCCGGCTTACGTGCGGGAACAAAGCCGGCACCCAGGGCGACGGCCACGGGAACGCCGACCATAAAGCCGCGGGCCTCGGGTCCTACGACCTTGGTAATGCCCATGTCGGCAAAATGCTCGGCCAGGGCATCCACCATGGCCTTCAGGGCCTCGGGATTGCCAAAGAGCGGCGTGATGTCCTTAAAGACGACTCCGGGCTCGGGATAGTCGGGGATATCGACGATATGAGATTCGAAGTCGTACATGGCGTGACCTTTCATGGATTGCCGGGTGGACGGCGGTTATTTACCCGTGTTAGCAGACGAGCTATGCGAGGGGACGACGACCTTGGACGGCTGCACGAGCGACTCCTCGTGCGCGGCAACCGCGGGGACGCTTGCCCCATCGCTTTTGGCCTTGGTGGACTCGGAGCGAGCGATTTCCTCATCGAGTGCATCGATATCGGCATCCTCGACCACGGCGTTGAGCGACTCAAAGACACGGTTCTTAAGTAGCGCGGTATGCACACCCTCGGTGAGGTCGTGCAGTTTCTTAAAAGCGCGCTCGAGCTTGGCGTCGCGCTCGTCATCGGAGGTATCCATGCCGAGCATGCTCACGAGAACCTGCTCAAACATCGAAGATTCGCGGTTTGCCGACGATACGTACTGACGCAGGTTGCGCGGCTCAATGTGGAAGCGCGACAGCTCCGAGCAGTAACGGATAATCGGGAAATCTCGGCCATCGACGAGCTCACGGTTCTGCGGGCTCTTGATGATGCGGATAAGATCGTTCTCGGCAAGGGAGCGGATAAACGAAATCTCAACACCGAGCATGTCGGGGATCGTCTCGATGGGATGCAGCTTTTGCTTGGTCTCCTTGGGCTCCGTCTTAAGCGGAACATCGGACAGAAGACCCACCTCGTAAGCCAAAGTGGACAGGTCCGTGGCGTTTTCCAAGCGCTGCTTAATCACGTTGAGCGGCATGTAGCGGGTCTTCTGCAAGTGCAGGATGACCTCCAGGCGATCAACGTCCTCCTTAGAGTACTGACGGTATCCCTTAGGCGTACGATGAGGGGTAATGAGCCCCTCATCTTCTAGAAATCTAATTTTTGAGTTCGAAAGATCGGGGTATGCGCCTCGAAGTAGGTTGACGACTTGGCCGATACTCAGATAGTTGCGTTCGGCCATGCCCTACTCACCGGTTTCGATGCGCTCCGGCGTGCTCTCGTGGTAGATGAGCGTAAACGTACCGATCTGGACGGAAGAACCGTCGTGCAGCGGGGCTGCATTGACGATGGCACCGTCGACCCAGGTGCCATTGAGCGAGCCCAAGTCCTCGATGCGAGCGCCGAGGCCCTCGCGGATAATGCGCGCGTGGCTGCGCGATACGGTCATGTCATTGAGGAAGATGCCGTTCGCAGGATCGCGGCCGATGGTGGTCACGTCGTCCTCGAGCTCAAAGGCGGCACCAGTCTGCGGACCCTTGACGATGGACAGAACGGGGGCGGTGATGCGCACGTTGGCCATGAGGTCGGGAACGGTGACGTCGCTTGAAGGCACGCGGAATACGCAGGTAGCGTCAGCAGTCTTATCATTCTGAGCCATATTGTTTACCATGTTGTCCATGACAACCCCTAACTTATCGCGGACGTGCCGCAAATAATGAACCGTACGTAATCATACCCCAACGAATCAGTCTTCGATTTCAGGGTTCAGAAAGTCGATGTCCTCGTCCTCGGGATGCGCGAGAGCCTGTTTAATGGCCACTCCGCCCTTAATGGAATAGATGACAGCCGTGAGCATGGAGAAGATCACGCCGCCGTACACAAAGAAGATGCCGAGGGGCACCGAGCTTCCGTTGAGGCCCGGGAAGGCCGTAAGGGTTGAAGGTAAAAGATGCAGGCCGTCAATAACGGGGAACCCGAGCAGCATGAGCGAGAAGCCGGTCATGAGCAGTGCAGTGGCAATCTTTCCGGGAAAGACGACATCGATGGGGCGACGGTGATAATGACGCACGATAAGCGTGCCGATGCCCAGATAGATGTCGCGGCCAATAATGAGCACGCAGACCCAGATTGGCAGCTCTCCGCGAACCACCAGCCCAAGTACGCCGGTGAACAGCAGCGCACGGTCGCAGATGGGATCCATGACCTTGCCGAGCCACGAGACCGTCTTGGTCATGCGGGCGATCTGACCGTCCATCCAGTCGGTGGAGGCGGCAACGGCGTAGATAACGATGGCGATGACGCGGTTGTTATCCGTCACAAACAGGTACAGAAATACCAGGGTGAGGATCAGGCGCGTAAAGGTGATGAAATTGGAGATCGTAAAGATCTTATTCGACGGGTAATCGGAAGTGCCGATAAGCTCCTTTTTGATCTTCTTTTTGATGCCCACAGGACTCCCCCGCTGGTTAACGACAAAACTTTCGATACTATACCCGTTCCGGCGATGTCTATCCAGCGTAAGCATAGAGAGTCCAGACATATGGAGGATGCTACTGGGTTGTGCGGCATTCTGCATTTGTGTACATCAGCCTCCAAATATGACATTTTTCGGCATCTTTGATGGCTGATGTACACGTTTTGATTCGGTGATTACATCGATCGGGAAAGTTGTTGCCTTAAGCAAATTAATCATGATGTGCGGGTCGAGAAGGGTTGGCGCCAAAAGAGCCCAACGGCCGTTACGGCTTCGTTAGAAACACGCCCCACCATGGATGGTGAACCCGAAAGGTAAGGCGCGCGGGCACGGTGACTCGGCCCGCGCTCCCGGAAGAGAAAGGATAAACCCATGGGTTACATGCTCGAGACGCGCGGGCTCACCAAGCGCTTTGGCCGCGGCGACCAGGCGCAGGACGCCGTGGCCGACGTGAGCCTTCATATCCGCGAGGGCGAGGTGTACGGGCTGCTCGGTCCCAACGGCGCCGGCAAGTCGACAACGCTCAAGATGATCTGCGGGATGCTGCGGCCGACGGCCGGGGAGATCCTCTTTGCCGGGCACGCCTGGCGCCGCGAGGACCTCTACGCAATCGGCAGCCTCATCGAGGAGGCGCCGCTCTACCCCAACCTCACCGCGCGCGAGAACCTGCGCGTGCGCACCACGCTGCTGGGCCTTCCCGAGAGCCGCATAGATGAGGTGCTCGCCGCCGTGGACCTCGCGGACACCGGGAAGAAGCGCGCCGGGCGCTTCTCGATGGGGATGCGGCAGCGCCTGGGGCTCGCGCTGGCGCTGATCGCCCGGCCACGCCTGCTCGTGCTCGACGAGCCCACCAACGGGCTCGACCCCATCGGCATCGAGGAGCTGCGCGACCAGATCCGCGGCTTCGCGGCGGCGGGTACGACGGTAATCGTCTCGAGCCACATCCTCTCCGAGGTGCAGCAGATGGCGGACACCATCGGCATCATCTGCGGGGGGCGCCTCGCCTACGAGGATGCGCTTCGGCCCGGGCAGGACCTCGAGGAACTCTTCATGAGCTTCTGTCGGGAAGGGCGACGAGCGCGCGGGGAGGTGGCGGCATGACGGGTGAGAAAGGCGGCCTGCTCGCGGCCCTGCGCGCCGAGGCCCTGAAGTCGCGCCACGCGGCACCGGTTCGCCTGGCCGTGCTCATGGCGCTGCCGATGCCGCTGCTCGGCGCGATGCCCTACCGGGGCGTGCAGATCTTCAGCGCGTGGAACTACTGGTACGCGCTCTTCCTGCCCGTGTGTCTCTCGCTCGTGGTGGCGTGCGTCGCGCGGGCGGACGCTCGCACGCGGATGCGGGGGCTTCTGGGCCTGGGCTTCCCGCTCGGGCGCGCCTGGTGGGCCAAGGCGCTCTGGTGCCTCGCGCTCTGCACGCTCTCGAACCTCGTGGTCTTCGGCATCTACCTCGCGGGATCGGCGTTCTCCTCGCAGGGCCTCACGGCCGCGGGCACGCTCACGATGCTCCTCTGCGCGCTCGTCAACACGGTGACCGCGGCGTGGATGATCCCCGCAGGGCTCTTCCTCACGGCGCGGCTCGGCATGCTCGCGGGCATCTTCTGCCCGCTCGTCGCGCAGCTCGTGGGTGGGTTCGCCTGGTCGTTGGTGCCGTTGCCGCAGCTCTTTCCGCCGTCGGCGAGCATGGTCATCCCCACGAGCTTCATCCCCGTGCTGCCGAGCGGCGAGCCACTCGCGGCGGACATGGCGCTCGGCGGGGCGCTCGCGGCGGACGGCATGCTCACGCTGGCGGGCCTTGCGGTCAGCGCGCTCGCGTTCGCCGCGCTCACGGCGGCGGGTGCGGCCTGGTTCGCGCGCTCCGAGGAGAGGTGATGGCCATGTCACGAATCTCCGACCCGACGCCGCGCATGACCCTCTCGCGGGCCCTGCTCTCCGAGGCCCTGCGCCTGGCGCGCTCCCCGCTCACGGCGGTGCACCTCGTCTGCGGCCTGGCGGCCGGTCTTGCCTGCGGCGAGTACTTCTCCGTAGCCCGATGGGACCCGGCGTTGGGCGCGGACGCCTACGTCCAGTTCCTTGGCGCCCTCATGCCGCTCATGTCCGCCATCGTCTGCGGACTTGCCGTGGACGAGGAGCGCGCTGCCGGGCGCCTCGCCAACCTCATGGCGGTCCCCTCGCGCGGGCGCGCCGTCGCGGCGAAGCTGCTCGCCCTTGCGGCGCTCGGCGCCGCCGCGCTGGCCGTGGCGCTCGGCGTGTTCGGGGCCGTGCTCGCCGTCGCCGGGCGCCTGCCGCTCGGGCCCGCTCCGTTTGCGGCCGCGTGGGCGGGCATCGTGCTGGGCAGCCTGCCCCTCTACGCGCTGTGGCTCGGCGTGGCCCTGCGCCTCGGCCGCAACGCCGCCATCGGCGCCGGAGCTGCGGGGGTGCTCCTCGCGTTCTTCTCGGTGGGCGGACTTGCGCACGGCCTCATGACCGGCGAGCTCTCCGGTGCCCTGGCGACGCCCCTGTGCTGGGTGCCGCTCGCCTGGCCCGCGCGCCTGGGGTCTCTCGGGGTTGAGGCCTTCATCGACGCCGCACGCGCGGCGGGCCCACTCCTCACGACTGCGCTCGCTGGCCTCGTGCTCACCCTGGCAGCCGACGCCGTCCTTCTCGCCTGGTTCTGCCGCTTCGAGGACGGGAGGGCAGATGCGTAGAAAGCCGCTCGCCGCCATGCTCGTCCTCCTCTCCGCAGCGCTCGTCCTGGGCGGGAATGCCCTGCTCGACGCCGACTGGGGGTCGGCGCTGCGCTCGATCGCCGACCGCGTGCTGCCCAACCCTGAGATCGCCATGTGGGCGCCCGCGCCCGAGCCCGGCAGCCACTTGAGCTCCTACGCCGACGCCACCGGGGCGGGGGCAAACTACGTCTACCTGGTGGACGCGGCGGATGACAGGGGCAATGTCCGAGAGCTCCAGCTCATCTTCTTCGGGCGGGAGTCGGACGGCGAGGGCTGGCTCGAGATCGAGGCGCGCGGCGGCTCGGGCGTGCGCTACCGCGCGTGCGACGCGGCCGAGGCGCCCGAGGCTGCGCGCGGGGCTCTGGACCGCTGAGTGCGGCGCTAGTACAATTCCGACGAGAGTTTCAGGAGGTCAACATGGCGAGGATACTGGCAGTGGATGATGAACGGGCGATCCTCGACGCGCTCGCGCGCGTCCTCGGCCGCGACGGCCATGAGGTCGTCAGGGCGGCGGACCCGACGGCGGTCCCGGGGATGGACCTCTCGCGCTTCGACCTCGTGCTCTGCGACGTCATGATGCCGGGGCTCGACGGCTTCGAGCTCGTGCGGCAGATCCGTCCGGACTTCGACGGGCCCATCGTCTTCCTGACCGCGCGCGTGGCCGAGGAGGATGCCGTGGCCGGCTACGGCCTGGGCGCCGACGACTACTTCCGCAAGCCCTTCGGGGCCGCGGAACTGCGCGCCAAGGTCGCGGCCCATCTACGCCGTGAGCGCCGGCCGCGCTCGCACGCCCTCTCCTTCGGGGAGGTGCGGATCGACCTCGGGGCGCGCGACCTCGCCGTGGGCGGCGAGGCCGTGCCGCTCACGCCTACCGAGTACGCCATCTGCGAGTACCTCGCCCGCCACCCCGGGCAGGTCATGAGCCGCGCGCAGATCCGCGAGGCGGTGCTCGGCTGGGAGAGCGACGCCGACGACGCGGCCATATCCATGCAGGTCAGCCGCGCCCGGAGGAAACTCTCCGAGGCCGGTGCCGATCCGATCGCGACCGTCTGGGGGATGGGGTACAAGTGGCAGCTCTAAGGACCGGGGCGCGAGGTCGCGGGGGCATGCCGCTCTCCTTCGTCATCGCGCGCTACTTCGCCTACGCGTTCGCGGCGGTCGCCACGGCGTGGCTCGCCTCGTTCATGGCGCTCTCCGCGGCGATCAACGCGGGCTTCGTCTACGAGGCAAGCTGGGGGCCGGCCAATGTGCGCGAGGTCGCGGAGGGCCTGGCACGCGACGGCGTCTGCGGACAGCAGGACGTGCCGACGGCGTACCGCTACCTCATCCTGAATAAGGACGGATACGTGCTGATGACAGACCTCGATGGCACGCGGCTCGAGGACGCGACGGAAATGGCCCGTGCGGCACTCGCCGCGGATCCGGGCACAGTGGAGATCGAGGGCGGGGGCTCGGGCCTCACCTACGCCGCGTTCCCGCTCAAGGGCGGCGGGGCCTGCGCACTCGTCAGCGAGTACCTGCCGCAGTGGGTCTCGCGCGATCTCGCCAGCCTGCTTCCCAATCCGCAGAACCTCATGCTCGTCGGCGCCGCTGTGGGAAGCGCGCTCGCGCTCGCGCTCGTGGCGCGCCGTGCGAGCCGCGTGATCTCGCGCAAGATGGCGCCGCTCGCGGAGGCGGCGGGGCGCGTCGGCGCGGGGGAGCTCGACTTCGCGGTCGGCAGCACCAACGTGCGCGAGGTGAACGACGTCCTCGCCGCGATGGACGCCATGCGGGCCTCCCTCGCCGAGTCGCTCGAGGCCCGCTGGGCCGCGGAGCGGGGGCAGCGCGAGCAGATGGCGTCGCTCGCCCACGACCTCAAGACGCCGCTCACCGTGCTGCGCGCCAACGCCGACTTCGTGGCGGAGGAGCTGGAAGACGAGAAAGACGCCGACCTCGCGGCCGCCGCGCGCGACATAGCCGGCAGTGTCGAAAGGCTTGACGGCTACGTGCGCCTGCTCATCGAGGCGTCGCGCGGGTCCGGCGGGGCGGAGAGGGCCCCCATGCGGCCGGCCGAGCTCTGCGAACAGGTCCTCGCCGAGGCCGCCCAGATCGCCCGGGCGCGAGGCGTGACGCTCGACGCAGCCACGGGCCCCGCTGTCGCGGGCGCGCCCGAGGCCCCACTCGACCGAACCACCCTGGCGCGAGCCGCCGCGAACCTCGTGGCCAACGCCGCCGAGCACGCGCGCTCGCGCGTGGTGGTCTCCTGCGACGTCGCTGGTGGATACCTCGTCATCGAGGTCGCCGATGACGGACCGGGCTTTTCTCCCGCCGCCCTCGAACGCGGCTGCGAGCGCCTCTTCACAGACGACTCCTCTCGCTCCTCGCGCGACGGAGGCCGCCATTACGGGCTCGGCCTCCACGTCGCCTCCGAGGCCGCGAGCGCCCACGGGGGCTCCGTCTCGCTCGCCAACAGCCCCTCGGGCGGCGCGGTGGCCACCATCGCGGTCCCCCTGTGCGGGGCCTGACGAATCAGGCCCCGCACACTGGCATGCCTCGCAACCAAACGCCTCCCGAATAATTCATGAGGCCGTACTCGTATTCGAGCCTGTCTATCTCCGCGGCGAGGGCCTCCGTCATGTAGAAGGTTTTCGTGCGGCCCGTCGACTTCGCCAGGTGGTCGTACCTGTTCGAGAGGTCCTCGGGGATTCTCAGGACTGCGGTGGCGGTTGCCATGATGCACCTCCCGGTTAGATGCAATACGTGTATTACATTCTGTCACATCACCCGCACCGGCGTACGGCCGCATCTGCTCTTTTACCTTACATTATGTCAACCGGCCCATGGTCGGCTTATTCAGCCGGATTAAATCAAGCATTAAATCAATCCAGACCTATAAGGGGCGGCGGAAATCCATTGAGGAATGAGGGCGCCGTCCCTAGGTCGGCTCCTCGATGGCCGCGGCTGAATTCCCCTGCCATCGTCTGCGTGGGTTCCGGCACGGGGTTCTGGCACTGCTCGAGTGGGGCACAAGGCTCGGCTGTCGGTCGTGCCGGACGGCATACGTTTTGAGACCGGCAAGCTGTTGCCGGCTCGAGGACAGCGGCCCGGTGCACCGGGCCGATCGATAGAGGACTCAGGTTCACAGCGCAGTTTCTTGGGGCTCGCATATATAGGAAGACTTGATCGGCAATCGATTTTAATGAAGTCGACAGCGCGTGTCAGAGCTTTCAACAAAC
The DNA here is from genome assembly GCF_003474585.1 of Collinsella sp. AF39-11AT. Taxonomy (NCBI): domain Bacteria; kingdom Bacillati; phylum Actinomycetota; class Coriobacteriia; order Coriobacteriales; family Coriobacteriaceae; genus Collinsella; species Collinsella sp. AF39-11AT. The sequence goes on from NZ_QROG01000033.1 coordinate 16,803, forward strand.
CGCAGGTAAATCCGTGTACCAAAAATTGGTACACGGATTTACCTGCGATGTTCATGCTTGGTCAAAAGCCCATCAAGCGATATATTCATTATTTTAATGCGCGCGCCTGAGCTTTTGGCTGAAGTGGCAGTCCGACCGCCGGCAGGCGGCCACGCTATGTCCAAAGGCCACGCCTACTCCCAGTGCCCGGCTACGTCGACGACCCAGTGCTGCCCGTCGAGTTCCTGCCGCAGGGCTACATCAGGGACGTCTTATTGGGGGACGACCACATGGAACCCCGGGAGATCAAGCTGTACGGCTGATCCATCCGTCAACAACATGTCAAAGCCCCAAAACCCAACAGGATCGCGAACGAGGGGATGAATTGACCGCCCGGGTATTTGCGCCCGGGCGGTCAATTTTATCAACCATGGGTGCGATTCTGTGAGGCCATTTTTCTGGCATCCGCCGTTTGCTCCGGTCTCAACGCACCCATCGACCGTTCAGTTATCTTTGCGAACGCGACCACGTGCGCATTTGTCGAACAATCAAATGTCCGACAATGTCTGACGGAGCTGTCAGACATTCACGCACGAACAGGTGAGCTTCGCGAGCGATTGTAGGCAACTAGTAGCCCCAGCTGCGTCTTTAGCGCAGGTTCGACGTCTGACATCTTGAATGTCTGACGTTGAACGAAGCTGGTTGATAACAAGCAGGTGGAATAAACATGGAGCCCGACACCTCTCGCGCAATCGGCGCGCGGCAAGGGTCTGGCCCATCTCATATGTTGCCAACGCTAACGGTGAACCTGAGCGCCCGGGCACATTCTTTGTTGGCTGAAACCGGCATAGCAACTAGCGGAAGGCATCATCGAAGGAGTGTGCTGGAAAGCACCCGGCTCCTTAACTGTTAGAAATGCAAGTTAATAATCTACGTGGTCAATATAATACCGTTGAACCCGCATATCGATACCGCTCAGCCATTCGCCTCGCCCCCGTCGCACGTATCTTCATCCGGCCTGTCATTATTAATCTAACGATGCTTTGGGAAAT
>NZ_QROG01000034.1:0-15780 GCF_003474585.1 Collinsella sp. AF39-11AT
GGCCTATGCCGGAATCTCTCCCACAGAAACCACCGAAGAGCCAAAAATGTCGGTTTTGGAGGCTGACGTACATGTTTTTGAGGGAAGGGCGGGTTCGAACCCCTCCTCCTCCGCCGTATTTGCTTGTAAGGGACTCTAAACAAAAAAGCTCCCGTTGTTGGGAGCTTTCTCAACCAAAATGGCGGAGGAGGAGGGATTCGAACCCTCGTGACCTTATACAGGCCAAACGGTTTTCGAGACCGCCGCATTCAACCACTCTGCCACCCCTCCGCGTGGGGTAAAAACAAAGCAGGCTCGAAGGCCTGCTTTGGAATTAACTGGCGGAGAGTCAGGGATTTGAACCCTGGAGACGCTTTTGACGCCTACACGATTTCCAATCGTGCTCCTTCGGCCACTCGGACAACTCTCCGTTAAATGCGAAAGTCAGTATACACGAGGAATCGCAAAGTGCAAACAGAAAAGTTGGCATTTTTTGAATCGCTTGGCTTCGTGACGGGATCGAGAAGGTCAAAAACGGGCTCTGACCAGCATGGCTGCATACAACAAATTGTTCAAAATAGGTATTTATAGACGACGTGGCAGCAATTTTAAAAATATTTGAACGGTGTTGTGAGCCACTGGTATGCATTTTGCGACCACAGCCTTGCAATGGCTGACCTGCAGTTTGATTTGGTTTGTCCCCGCAGCGCCGTATCTTGTCCACAGTTCCGTCAAGCATTTGGTCAGCATTTGGTTGGAAGACGCATGAAATGCCGTGTGAGTATGGGCATATGTGGAGGTCATGAGGTTGTAGCTGCATATTCTTGCGGCCTGGGAGGTTGAAAGATATTATTACCAAGTCTTTTCCTGCTTCAGGCGCACCTTCACGACCTGAAGCCACATTTGCCCAGAGGAGGTGACAATATGAAGGCTTATGAACTGCTGTTCTTTGTTGACCCGTCGCTCGACCCCGAGACTCGTCTCGCTGTTATGAAGCGTATCGATACCACGATCGCTGAGGGCGCTGGCAAGGTCGACTCCGTTGACGAGTGGGGCAAGCGCAAGCTCGCCTACGAGATCAACGACCTCACCGATGGTGACTACACCCTCATCAACTTCCACGCAGATCCTACCCAGATCGCCGAGCTTGATCGCGTCCTGCGCATCACCGACGCTGTGGTCCGCCACATGATCGTCCGTCGCGACGACCAGGAGTAAGACTGTCGTTTTGGACTGGGCTTGTGCCCCAAGAGGAAGTAGTGAGTTATGAGCATCAATCGAGTGAACATCACCGGTAACCTCACCCGCGATCCCGAGCTGCGCGCCACCGCCGGCGGAACCCAGGTTCTGTCCTTTGGCGTCGCCGTGAACGATCGTCGCCGCAACGCGCAGACTGGCGAGTGGGAGGACTATCCCAACTTTGTCGACTGCACCATGTTCGGCACCCGCGCCGAGGCCGTGAGCCGTTTCCTGGCAAAGGGAAACAAGGTCGCGATCGAGGGCAAGCTGCGCTACAGCTCTTGGGAGCGCGACGGCCAGCGCCGGAGCAAGCTTGAGGTCATCGTCGATGAGATCGAGTTTATGAGCTCCCGTGGTGGCCAGGGTGGCTACGACCAGGGCGGTTACGCCCCCGCAGCTCCCGCGCCCGCAGCACGTCCTGCCGCACCGGTGGCTACGCCGCCCGCGGTCGACGTCTACGATGAGGACATCCCGTTCTAAGGGTTGTTCACCTATTTTTGAGTGAGAGGCGGCTTCGGTTCGCCGAAGTTGCCAAACGAAAGGTATTTTGACATGGCTAATGATTTTTCTGCACGTCAGCCGCGTCGTAAGTACTGCCAGTTCTGCAAGGAGAACACTGAGTTCATCGACTATAAGGACACTCAGCTTCTCCGTAAGTACATGACCGACCGTGGCAAGATTAAGCCCCGTCGCGTCACTGGCGCTTGCACGCAGCATCAGCATGACATCGCCAACGCCATCAAGCGCGCCCGCGAGATGGCTCTCCTGCCGTACACCGTCCCCGTGGTTTCCTCTCGTGGCAACCGCGACCGCGGCTAAGAAGGGAGACGCATCATGAAGGTTATTCTTCTCGATGAGATCAAGGGCAAGGGCGGCGAGGGTGACGTCGTAGAGGTCGCTCAGGGTTACGCTGAGAACTTCCTGTTCCCCAAGAAGCTCGCTGTTGCCGCCACCAAGGGCAACCTCAAGCAGCTTGACGAGCGTCGCAACAACATCGCCAAGCGCGAGGCCGTCCGTCTGGCTACCGCCAACGAGACCAAGGCTGCCTTCGAGGGCAAGACGGTCACCGTTGACGTCAAGGTCGGCGACGAGGGCATCCTCTTTGGCTCCGTTACCGCCGCTATGATCGCTGACGCCATCAAGGCTCAGCTCGGTATGGACATCGATCGCAAGCGCGTCGAGCTCGGTAAGCCCATCAAGGTTGCCGGTGCCCACACCGTTGCCATCTCGCTGTACCGCGAGATCAAGGCCGAGGTTGTCGTTCTCGTCGGCGTTACCGCCGAGGAGCTCGCTGCCGAGGCTGAGGTCGAGGAGGCCGCTGAGGTCGCCGAGGCCGAGACCGCCGAGGTCGAGACTGAGGCTGCTGCCGAGTAGCATTTGCTGCAACGCAACAATCTTGTTCTAAGAAGGGCGCTCTGGGAAACCAGGGCGCCCTTTTGTTTTTTGCGCTGAGTGAGTGTCATGGTGAACGTTGCGTCGAAGTCCTATATACAGGACCGTTCATCCGTTTGGTTCGGTGATGATTGGCGGCGCGCGGCGCGTTTTGGGACCGTGGCTGATACTATGGATGCTCGCAAGCGATATGAATGAGGATGCTCATGGCATATGACGATAGGGAGACCGGGCTGACGGTTGAGGACCGCGGCTCCAAGTTGGGTCTTCCCCAAAACCAAGATGCAGAGGCCAATGTACTGGCCGCTATGCTGCTATCGCCCGAGGTGGTCGAAGAGGCCCAGGTCGAGCTGCAGCCCGATGACTTCTACCGGCCCATTCATAAGACCATCTATACCGCGATGGTCGATATGTACAACAGCCGCATTCCCATCGACTCCATCTCGCTGATCGATTACCTGCGAAGCATCAACAAGCTTGATGCCGTGGGCGGCGAGGCCTACATTTTGGAGTTGATGGGTCAGACCCTGTCGCTCGTCAACTGGCAGCACCATGCCGCTATCGTTCGCCGCGATTCGATGCTGCGTGAGCTGATCGGCGCCACCAACGAGATCAACGCGCTGGCCTATAACGCTCCCACCGATACCAAAGAGGTCGTGGAGCTGGCCGAGAGCAAGTTGCTCAAGGTCACGGCGCGCGAGGTCAAGTCGAGCTACAAGACGCTGACCGAGTTTATGGTCGAGGCCTATAACGAGGCCGAGGAAGTGTGCCAGGCAGGCGGCCAGGCTGCGGGCGTGCCCACGGGCTTCCCGTCGCTCGACCGCATGCTCATGGGTTTTCGCGAGGGCCAGCTCATCATCATCGGCGCCCGCCCTGCTGTGGGTAAGACGTCGTTCGCCCTGAATCTGGCGCTCAACGCTGCCGCGGCCGGTTATACCGTCGGCTTCTTCTCGCTGGAGATGTCGGGCAAGGAAATTGCCCAGCGTCTGATTTGCGCCTACGCCATGATTTCGATCAGTGACTTCCGCATGGGCCGCATTAGCCCCGAGCAGTGGGCCAATATCAACGAGGCCACGCAGACCTTGTCCAAGCTCGATATTCTGATTGACGATACGCCCGGCACCACAGTGACCGAGATTCGCGCCAAGAGCCGCCGCATGCTCCACAACAAGGAGAAGGCCATCATCATCCTGGACTACCTGCAGCTGGTGAGTCCTCCGCCGGGACGCCGCTCCGAGAGCCGTACCGTCGAGGTCTCCGAGATGTCGCGTGGTCTGAAGATCATGGCCAAGGAACTCAAGATCCCGCTCATCGCGCTGTCGCAGCTCTCGCGTCAGGTCGAATCCCGTACCGGCAAGCGCCCGCAGCTTTCCGACCTTCGTGAATCGGGCTCCATCGAGCAGGACGCCGATATCGTTATGTTCTTGGACCGCTCCGCCGACGAGGCCGAAGCCTCGCGCGACGATCGACCCGACGAGGGCGTTACGCGTATCGTCGTGGCCAAGAACCGTTCGGGCCCGATCGGCGACGTCGACCTGATGTTCCTGCCGGCATCCACCAAGTTCTATGAGCTTGATGGGGCACATGCCGAGGAGTAGGACAGGCGCCCGTTGCACGGGTATACTGGGAATGTTTTGTGCTTCTGCGTGCCGGCGTGGCGCGTAGACAGTCCATGAATGTAAGGAGTAAACATGCCGTCAACCGTTTTGGTCGGTGCCCAGTGGGGCGATGAGGGCAAGGGTAAGATCTGCGACCTGGTCGCCGGCGACTTCGATGCCGTCGTGCGCTACTCGGGCGGCAACAACGCCGGCCACACCATCGTCGTCAACGGCAAGAAGTACGGCCTGCACCAGGTGCCCTCCGGCATCATGTATTCCGACCATGTGTCGGTGATCGGTAACGGCTGCGTCGTCAACCCCAAGGTTGTCCTTGAGGAGATCGACATGTTCGAGGCCGACGGCATCACCACCAAGAACCTCAAGATTAGCGGCAACGCGCATGTCATCATGCCGTACCACATCGACCTGGATGGCGCCTTTGAGCAGAAGCTCGGCAAGAAGAACATCGGTACCACCAAGCGCGGTATCGGTCCGTGCTATCAGGACAAGATGGCCCGCATTGGCCTGCGCATGCAGGATATGCTGGACGAGGCGCTGTTCCGCGACAAGCTGGAGACCGCTCTCGCCCGCGTGAACCCCGAGCTTGAGCTCATCTACAACCTGCCCACCTACACCGTGGACCAGATTTGCGACGAGTACCTGCCCATGGCCGAGCGCCTGCGTCCCTACATCACCGAGACGAGCCTGCTGCTCAACAACATGATCGATGAGGGCAAGGACCTGCTGTTTGAGGGCGCCCAAGCGACGTTGCTCGACATCGACCACGGCACCTATCCGTACGTGACGTCTTCCAACTGCACCGCCGGCGGCGCCATCACCGGCTCCGGCGTGGGCATGAAGAACGTCGACCGCGTGCTGGGCGTCATGAAGGCCTATATCACCCGCGTCGGTTCGGGCCCCATGCCCACCGAGCTTTCCTATGAGTCCGAGGCCGGTCACACGCTGACCGAGGAGGGCTATGAGTACGGTGTGACCACCGGTCGCCGTCGTCGCTGCGGCTGGTTCGACGGCCCCATCGCCAACTACGCCTCACGCGTCAACGGCCTCACCGATATCGCCCTGACTAAGCTCGACGTGCTTTCGGCCTTCGACACCATCAAGGTGTGCGTGGCCTACGACGTCGATGGCGAGCGCTACACCAGCGTGCCCGAGCATCAGGTGCGCTTTGAGCATGCCAAGCCCATCTACGAGGAGCTCCCCGGCTGGAAGTGCGACATCACCGGTTGCCGCAGCTTTGATGAGCTGCCGCAGGAGGCTCAGGACTACGTGGCGTTTATCGAGGATCTGGCACACACCCGCGTGACGTTCATTGGCGTCGGCGCCGGTCGCGAGCAGATCATCAACCGATTCTGGAAGTAATCGGGACTATTTGGTTATTGCGATATACCCCTTTGCAGCCCAAGCGGGCGGCCGAGGGGTATATTTGCTTGCAAAGGGCTCGCGCGGAGCGGGCCATTCATCCATAGAGGAGGCACCCTTGAAGGCGGACACTCAAACCATCGACATCCTGTTGTTGGGCAGCGGCGGCCGTGAGCATGCTTTGGCAGCTAAGCTCGCAGCATCACCGCGCGCCGGCAAGCTCTACATCGCGCCGGGCAACGGCGGCACCGCGAGCTGCGGCGAGAACGTTGTTCTCGACGACTGCGATCCTGCGGCCGTGGCGGCGTTTGCGCAGAGCCACGGATGCGGACTCGTGGTAATTGGCCCCGAGGCTCCGCTCGTGGCGGGTGTGGCCGACGCCGTGCGCGCGGCGGGTATTCTCTGCTTTGGCCCGGGTGCCGAGGGCGCCCAGATGGAGGGCTCCAAGCTGTTCTCCAAGCAGCTCATGGAGCGCGCGGGCATTCCGACGGCAGCCTACGGCTCGTTTACCGACGAGGCTTCGGCTCTCGCCTACGTGCGCGAGCAGGGCGCCCCGCTGGTCGTCAAGGCCGACGGCCTTGCCGCGGGCAAGGGCGTCATCGTGGCGATCGAACTTGAGCAGGCCGAGGAGGCCGTGCGCGAGTGCTTTGGCGGCACCTTTGGCGATGCCGGCAATACCGTGGTTATCGAGGAGATGCTGACCGGCCCCGAGTGCTCGCTTTTGGCCTTTACCGACGGCAAGACCGTGCGCCCCATGGCCACCTCGCAGGACCACAAGCGCGCGCTCGAGGGCGACAAGGGTCCCAACACCGGCGGCATGGGCGTCTACAGCCCGGTGCCCATCGTGACCGACGAGGAGCACGCCACCATGGTGGCGGTCATGGAGCAGACCGTTGCCGAGCTTGCTGCCGAGGGCATCGACTACCGCGGCTGCCTGTATGGCGGCTTTATGCTCACCCCCGCCGGCCCCAAGGTGCTGGAGTTCAACGCCCGCTTTGGCGACCCCGAGACGCAGGTCGTGCTCCCGCGCCTTAAGAACGACCTGGTCGAGGTCATGCTGGCCTGCGCCAACTGCGAGCTCGATCAGATTGAGCTCGACTGGCGTGACGAGTGGGCCGTGGCCGTTGTCCTGACGAGTGCGGGTTATCCCGGCAGCTACGAGAAGGGCAAGGTCATCACCGGTATTGCCGATGCCGAGGCCATGGAGAACGTGACCGTGTACCACGCGGGCACTGCCGTGGTGGACGGCCAGCTCGTGACCAATGGTGGCCGCGTGCTTGCCGTGACCGCTCTGGGCGACACGTTCGAGAACGCTCGCAACCTTGCCTACGAGGCCTGCGAGAAGATTGATTTTGAGGGTAAGACCCTGCGCCACGACATCGGCCTGCGTGCGCTGCGCGGCCGCGACGCCTGGGATGCCTAAAATCCGAGAGGAATGAGACGGATGGACGAGAAGAACGAAGAGCTCGTGGACGCACAGATCGTCGAGGAGGACAGCCGCATGTATGGGCACGCCGAGGGCGAACCTGGTGGCGAGGTCGCTGACGAGCCGGCGCTGGTGCTGGGCGACGACGACCCGCACGATGCCGAGCTGCACGAGAAGATTCTTTCGGAGGAGTGCGCCTGGAAGGGCAAGATCCTCGACGTCCACCGTCTTGAGGTTGAGCTGCCTAACGGTCGCCGCAGCGCCCGCGATATCGTTCGCCATCCGGGTGCGGCGGCCGTTGTGGCGCTGACCGAGAGCGGCAAGATTGTGCTGGTGCGTCAGTACCGCACCGCCATCGACCGTGTGACGGTCGAGATTCCCGCCGGCAAGCTCGATCCAGGCGAGGACCCGCTCGATTGCGCCAAACGCGAGCTGCATGAGGAGACGGGCTTTAGGGCTGGTCGCATTCGCTTTTTGACGTCGATTGTCACGTCCTGTGGTTTTTGCGACGAGATCATTCACATCTACTTGGCTACCAAGCTGGAGTTTGATGCGCCCAACCCCGATGATGACGAGTTTGTCAACGTGGACCTGGTGCCACTGCACGAGTTGATCGACGCCGTACTCGACGGCAAGATCGAAGACGCCAAGACCGTCGTGGGCGCCTTGGCCTGCGATAGCATCGCGCATCGCCTTGGGGGCGCGGAGCTCTAGGTTACGCGGTTTTACCAAACCGCGTAACGAGTCGACGCTGCAAACGCCCCTAAGCGGCAATCTGCCTTTCAATCGTCGCTCGCGTACCGAAGTACGCGTCGCTCCTCTTTCAAGGCACCTTGCTCGCTTAGGGACGTTTTCGCTGACGCTGCCAGAACATCGGCGTTATGCTTGTTGGGACGCTTTGTTTTCAGCCTGACCGGTTCAACCGGATTTCTCACGCTATTTATTTCTCTTCGAGGATTGCATGTTTAAAAGGTTTCTCTCGTATTACGAGCCCCAGATGGGGCTTTTTGTTGCCGATACTGTTTGCGCTCTGGTGCTTGCTGCCATTGACCTGGCGTTTCCTATTATTCTGCGCAATCTGACCGGTGGGCTGTTTACCCAGGGTCAGGCTGCCATTATGCAGGCGCTCGGTATGATCGCGGTGGGCTTGGTGCTGATGTATGCCGTCCGCTGTGCCTGCCGCTACTTTGTGAGCTATTGGGGTCACGTGATGGGCGCGCGCATGGAGTCCAAGATGCGCGAGGACCTGTTTGACCAGTATGAGCGCTTTAGCTTTGCGTACTTCGACCGCAACAGCTCGGGCGACATGATGAGCCGCGTGGTCAACGACCTGTTCGATATCTGCGAGGCGGCGCATCACGTGCCCGAGTGGATCATCATCTGCGGCATCGAGATCATTGGCTCGTTTGTGATCCTCTTTACCATCGCCCCGGTGTTGGCGCTTGCCATGGCCGTGGTGACGGCGGTGTTTGCGGTCATCATGTTTTGGCAGAACATGCGTATGCGCGAGGTCTTTAGCGACAACCGCAAAAAGATCAGCGGCATCAATGCACAACTGCAGGATTCGCTGGCGGGCATGCGCGTAGTCAAGAGCTTTGCCAACGAGGAGACCGAGCGCGCCAAGTTCCGTGCCTCTAACGATGGCTACCTTTCGTCCAAAGAGAACATGTACCACGCCATGGGCGTCTATACCGCGACGTATGGCCTGCTCTCGGGCGTGCTCTACGTGATCGTGGTGCTGCTCGGCGGTTGGCTGGTGGCTCAGGGCGAGCTGCAAGCAGTCGATATGGCGACGTTTGCGCTCTACATTTCGTTGTTCTGCACGCCGCTCGAGACGCTTGTCAATTCCGCCGAGATGTATCAGAAGGCTATCGCCGGCTTTAAGCGTATGGACGAGGTGCTCTCGACCGCGCCGGATATCCAGGACAAGCCGGGCGCTACGGATCTACAGGTGACCGCCGGCGCCGTGGAGTATCACGACGTGTGCTTTAACTACGAGGATGTTGAGCTGGGCGAGGGCGATGCCGACGAGCGTCCCGTTATCAACCATATGGACCTGTCCATCAGGCCTGGTCAGACCATCGCTTTGGTTGGCCCTTCGGGCGGTGGCAAGTCCACGACCTGTTCGTTGCTACCGCGCTTTTATGACGTGGCCGCCGGATCCATTAGCATCGACGGCCAGGACGTGCGCGATGTGACACAGCAGAGCCTGCGTCGTGCCATCGGCCTGGTGCAGCAAGACGTGTATCTGTTCGATGGAACGATTGGCGAGAATATCGCCTACGGCAAACCGGGCGCCACGGCAGAAGAGATCGCCGAAGCCGCCCGTCGCGCCAACATCGATGCCTTTATCGAGTCGCTGCCGCAGGGCTATGACACGGTCGTGGGCGAGCGCGGCAGCCGTCTTTCGGGCGGACAGAAGCAGCGCGTCGCCATCGCGCGCGTGTTTCTCAAGAACCCCAAGATCCTGATCTTGGACGAGGCGACGAGTGCTTTGGATAACGAGAGCGAGGAGGCGGTGCAGGAGTCACTCGAAGAGCTGGCGCGCGGCCGCACCACGATTATCATCGCCCACCGCCTCTCGACCATTAAGCATGCTGACGAGATTGCGACCGTTGAGCATGGTCGCGTTGTGGAACGTGGCACGCACGAGGAGCTTCTCGCCCGTGGCGGCACCTATGCCCGTTACTATCGAATGCAGTTCGAAGGTGCGCGTGCGCACGAGCTCGACTGATTGGTATGACAGGAAGTTTATGGCTGATAAGAACCCTTTGACTCCGGAAGAGGTGACGGAGTTATTCTCCGAAATCGATGCATCCGGCGTCTTGGATCCTACGCTTGCCAAAAAGCGTACCGAGCGCATGCGCGAGAAGGAGGCTGCGGCCAAGCGCGGTGACAAAGCGGCGCTAGCGCAGCTGCGCAGCGAGGACCGCGCGAGCCAGGCAAAACATATCGACCCGCTGTCCGAGGACGATCCTTCGGGCTCGCAGGTGAGCCATACCATTACGAAGACCGCGATGGCCGTGGTCATCGGTATTTTGGTGCTGATCGTGGGCATGCAGATCGGCTACGGCGTGATGCGCCGTCTGAATACCGCCAATCTGTCCGAGAGCGTTTCGGTCGATACCGTTTCGACGGCGCTGAAGGGCGGCCTTGAGTGGGGCAACGGCTTTACGCAGTTTCCGCTCGACTTTTCCGTCGACGAGGCCGATGAGCGTACGGGCACGGTCGAGGTAACGGTGTTGGACACATCGTCTGCCAACGAGCTCGAACTGCTGTCCAACGGGCAGATTCAGGCCGCGGCACTTGCGACCAACGCGCTGCTCAACGATAAGATTGACCGCGTGGTGTATAACGTGCACGCCTATATCGACGAAGATAGCAACATTCAGCATGATTCCTTCTTTGGCATGTTTCCCGCCCAGGGCCACCAGAGCGCCATTCTGACGTTCGTGTGGACCAAGAGCTCATCCAACGCCACGAGTATCGACTGGAAGATGCGCATCGTGAGTATGGATGACACCATCGCCGAGCGCATTCAGAAGCAGGTGAACTCGGTGTCGTCGTTGATTGAGGACCCGGTGGTGAGCCAGACCAAGATTGACGAGGAAAAGGCCGAACGTGACCTGGAACATCGTCTGCATGGTCGCGAGATTTTCCGCGGCGGCAAGCCCGATCGCTCACCGTCCGATCTGCTGGAACAGGACAAGAAAAAGTAGGAGGCCATCGTCCCGCGTGAGCCACAAGCCCATGCGGGATGATTTTTCTGGGACGGGGATTAAAAAATCATTATGCATAGAAAGTCATAATTATCATTTCGTAAACATTTCGATGAAATTAACGCCATGAGGCATGCTTGCGGTTACAATACCGCGAGGCCTAACTGCACACCTTTAAGCCGGTCCTGTGAGACCGGGAAGGAGAACTATGGCGAACAACCATATTGCGGGCGCTGCCGCCCGCACCATCGCGCCCAGCGAGCTGTGCCAGCGTATGCTGGCCAAAACCAGCAAGGGCGCTTGCGGTCCCTGCACCCTGTATCTTGAGGATGGGACCATTTTTTATGGACGCGCATGCGGCGCCGAGGGCACCGCGACCGGCGAAGTCTGCTTCAACACCTCGCTCGAGGGCTACTTTGAGGTTATGACCGACCCGAGTTATGCCGGCCAAATCGTAACCATGACCTATCCGCAGATCGGCAACTACGGTATCGACGAGACCGACGTCCAGTCGGCCTTCCCCGGCGACGCCGTGCGCCCTGCGAGCGCTCCGGCTATGCGTGGCATGATCGTTCGCGACATGTGTGCCACGCCTTCTAACTGGCGCTCGGCCGTCAGCGTACCGGAGTACCTGCGCGCTCACGGCATCGTCGCTATCGAGGGTGTCGACACCCGCGCTCTGGTGCGCCATCTGCGCGACAACGGCTCCAAGATGGGCATTATCTCGACCGAGATCTTCGACATCGACGAGCTTGCCGAGCGTCTGGCCGCAGCGCCGACGCTGGTGGGCGAGAACCTGGTCAAGACCGTAAGTTGCCCCGCGCCTCACGAGTTTGTGGCCGCCGACCTGCCTGCCACGCATGACTTTGCGCTTGCGGTTGCCGCTCCTGCCCGTCACAAAGTGGTCGCCTACGACTGCGGTGTGAAGCGCGGCATTCTGGAGGGGCTGGTCCGCGCCGGCTGCGACCTTACCGTCGTGCCGTGGGATACGCCCGCCCAGCAGGTGCTCGAGATGAATCCCGATGGCGTCTTTTTGTCCAACGGCCCCGGCGACCCCGACGCCGTGGTGGAGACCTACGAGCAGGTGCAGCAGCTGATCGGCAAGGTGCCGGTCTTTGGTATTTGCCTAGGTCACCAGATGATCAGCTTGGCCTGCGGCGCCCAAATGGAAAAGCTTAAATTCGGTCACCGTGGCGGTAACCAGCCGGTTATGAATCTGGTGAGCCGTCGCGTGGAGATCACCGCGCAAAACCACGGCTTTGGCCTGCTGTTCCCCAGTCTGGGCAAACTGATTCCGGAGCTTTCCGGCGGCGAAACCGAGCATGCGGCCGATGGCGACCTGCGCGCCTGGGTGCGCCGCGGTATCGCGCCGGTCGTGATGAACGAGCGCTTTGGCCGCATTCGCCTGACACATGTGAACCTCAACGACGGCACCGCCGAGGGCATCCAGCTGCTCGACGCCCCGTGCTTCTCGGTCCAATACCACCCCGAGGCTTCGCCCGGCCCCACCGATGCCCACTATCTCTTTACCGCCTTTACGCGACTCATGGACGGCGAGGAGAACTACCTGGACATCGACACCGCGAAGGACCGCCTCGCCGGCTGGAATTTCGCCGAGTCCGAGAACGCTGCGACCGAGGAGAACTAACATGCCTAAACGTACTGACATCAAGCGCATCCTCGTTATTGGTTCGGGCCCCATCGTTATCGGTCAGGCCTGCGAGTTCGACTACTCCGGCGCCCAGGCCTGCAAGGTGCTCAAGGAGGATGGCTTTGAGGTCATCCTGGTCAACTCCAATCCGGCGACCATCATGACCGACCCGGGCTTGGCTGACCGCACCTATGTTGAGCCTATCACCGCCGAGTTTATCGAGCGCGTGATCAAGAAAGAGCACCCGGACGCGCTGCTGCCCACGCTGGGCGGCCAGACCGGTCTGAACGCCGCCGTCGAGCTGGCAAAGGACGGCACGCTCGACAAGTACGGCGTCGAGATGATCGGTTGCGACCTGGCCGCCATCGAGCGCGGCGAGGACCGCAAGCTCTTTAACGAGGCCATGGCCGAGATCGGCCTGGAGGTCGCGCGCTCGGGCTACGCCTATAGCGTGGCTGACGCCGAGGCCATCGCCGAGCGCGTGGGCTATCCCTGCGTGCTGCGTCCGAGCTTTACCCTCGGCGGTGCCGGCGGCGGCATCGCGCATACCCATGAGGAGCTCGTCTCTATCGTGAGCCAGGGCCTCGAGCTTTCGCCTGCCCACGAGGTGCTGGTCGAGGAGTCCATCGAGGGCTGGAAAGAGTACGAGATGGAGGTCATGCGCGACCACGCCGGCAACGGCATCATCGTGTGCTCCATCGAGAACCTCGATCCCATGGGCGTGCATACCGGCGACTCCATCACGGTGGCACCGGCGCAGACCCTCTCCGACCTTGAGTATCAGCGCATGCGTGTCGCCTCGCTCGCCATCTTGGAAAAGATCGGCGTCGAGACCGGCGGCTCCAACGTGCAGTTTGCCGTGAACCCCCAGACCGGCCGTCTGATCGTCATCGAGATGAACCCGCGCGTGAGCCGCTCGTCCGCACTGGCCTCCAAGGCCACGGGTTTCCCCATCGCCAAGGCCGCCGCGCGCCTGGCCGTTGGCTATACGCTCGACGAAATCGTCAACGACATCACCAAGGCAACGCCCGCCTGCTTTGAGCCCACGATTGACTACTGCGTGGTCAAGGTGCCGCGCTTTGCCTTCGAGAAGTTCAAGGGTACCGACCCCACGCTCACCACGCGCATGAAGGCCGTGGGCGAGATCATGGCGATCGGCCGCACCTTTGAGGAGGCCTTTGGCAAGGCCATGCGCTCGCTGGAGGACGGACATCAGGGCATTTGCGCCGGTGGCAAGGAGGGTGCCGACAAGCTGAGCGACGACGAGCTCGCTCAGGCCGTGGCAACCCCGACCGAGCACCGCATCTTCTTTGTGGTCGAGGCCCTGCGCCGTGGCTGGGACATCGCCCGCATCCATGCCATCTGCGGTATCGATCCGTGGTACCTCAACCGTATCAACGACATGGTGCAGGTCCAGGAGAGCATCCGCGGCCTGCGCGTGGAGGATATCGACGCCGACGCGATGCGCCTGCTCAAGCAGTACGGCACGAGCGACGCCGAGATTGCCGCGCTGACCGGCTCCGATGAGCGCTTTGTGCGCGCTTACCGCAAGGGCCTGGGCGTGGTTCCCAGCATGAAGACGGTCGATACCTGCGCGGCCGAGTTCTCGAGCGCCACGGAGTACCACTACAAGACGTACGAGAACATCTACCGCACGAGCCCGGATGCCAAGAAGTGCGTGGCTCCCGACGAGACCACGCCGGCGGACAAGCCCAAGGCGATGATCCTGGGCGCCGGCCCCAACCGCATTGGCCAGGGTATCGAGTTCGATTACTGCTGCGTGCATGCGAGCTACGCGCTGGCGGCTCGCGGCTTCGAGACCATCATGGTCAACTGCAATCCCGAGACCGTCTCGACCGACTATGACACGTCCGACCGTCTGTACTTTGAGCCGCTCACCTACGAGGACGTCATGGACGTTATCGATGTCGAGCGCCCCGACGGCGTCGTGGTGACGCTCGGCGGCCAGACCCCGCTTAAGCTGGCGCGCATGCTCGAGGAGAGCGGCGTGAACATTATGGGCACAAAGCCCGACGCCATCGATTTTGCCGAGGACCGCGAGCGCTTTGCCGCCCTGCTCGACAAGCTGGGCATTATGTACCCGCCGGCGGGTCAGGCCACCTCGTTTGAGGAGGCCGAGGCCGTGGCCGCGCACATCGGCTACCCGCTGCTGGTGCGTCCGAGCTACGTGCTGGGCGGCCGCGGCATGATGATCGCCTACGATGCCGAGCATCTGCGCGATTACATGGCAGAGGCTGCGCGCATCAGCCCCGACTACCCGGTGTATCTGGACCGCTTCCTGGAGGGCGCAATCGAGTCCGATGTCGACGCCCTGTGCGATGGCGAAGAGGTATACATCGGCGGCATCCTGGAGCATATCGAGGAAGCCGGTATTCACTCCGGCGACTCCGCGACCTGCATCCCGCCGTTCAGCTTTAGCGAGAGCCTGCAGGCGAAGCTCCGCGAGACCACGCGCCGCATCGCGATGGCGCTGGGAGTCCGCGGTCTGGTCAACGTGCAATATGCCATCAAGGGCGAGACCGTCTACGTGATCGAGGCCAACCCGCGCGCCAGCCGTACCGTGCCGTTTATCTCCAAGGCCACCGGTGTGCCGCTGGCCAAATGCGCGGCGCGCATCATGGCAGGCGATTCCATCGCGAGCTTGGGCCTGCCGAGCGACGAACGTCAGCTGGACTGGTTCTGCATGAAGGAAGCCGTCATGCCCTGGGGTCGTTTCCCGGGCGCCGACGTCATCCTGGGGCCCGAGATGAAGTCGACGGGCGAGGTCATGGGTATCGCCAAGAGCTATCCCGAGGCATACGCCAAGACGCAGCTGGCGATTGACTACAAGCTGCCCGACCCGAGCGTCGGCAAGGTGTTCATCAGCGTGTGCGACCGCGACAAGCGCCATATCCTTTCGGTCGCCCGCATCCTGCGCTACCTGGGCTTTGACATCTGCTCTACCGAGGGTACGGCGCGCGTGCTGCGTGGAGGCAACGTGACGTGCGAGATCGTGGAGAAGATTAGCGGCCCGCACGACGGCGAGCGCCCCAACATCGGCGACCTCATTGCCGATGGCAAGATCGCGGTGATCATCAACACGCCGTACGGTCCGGGCTCGCGCGGCGACGGCTATCTGCTGCGCACCGAGGCAGTGCGACGCGGTGTGACCTGCGTGACCGCAATGTCTGCCGCCAACACGTACGTGAGTGCCATCGAGGCGGTGCGCGAGGACCAGCAGGGTCACGGCAGTGCCAACGACATGGGCATGGACGTCATCGCCCTGCAGGACCTGCCGCAGTACACGGTGTAGTGTGACCTGGTCGGCCGGGGCGGGAGGGGCCGAGATTTCCCCCTTTCGCTCCGGCTGCAAGCAGAGTCGCTCAGGAGGAAACT
>NZ_QROG01000035.1:0-9928 GCF_003474585.1 Collinsella sp. AF39-11AT
AAACATCTCGGGCGACTCGGCTCCGTTGCAGCTTGGAAGCAAGGCAGAGGCGATCCAGGCCGATTTGGGCGCCCTGCTCTCGGCGGCGCGGACGGGCGACGAGCAGCGCAGTTCATCGCGCCGTGTTTCATGCGTGGACGCTTAAATCAAAACCACCCCTAGAAGGGGTGGTTTGCTCTTAGGGTGTAACCCTTGGATTTCCGGCACGCGTCTAAAGGCGCCGGCCCTCACGGGGTTCGGGCCGCACTGCAGATTGACCCGTGACGGGCCGGTCAAACCGGCGCTATTTACGCCCCGGCCCCCTATCGAAGGGGTCCTCGTACTCCTTGGCGCTCAGCCGGTCGAGCGCGATGTCGGCCTTCTCCTGCTCCCGGATGTACTTCGCGATCGTGGCCTCGTTCAGGCCGACGGTGGACACGCAGTGGCCCTCGGCCCAGAACTTCCTGTTGCCGAACTTGTACTTCATGTTCGCGTGCCTGTCGAATACCATCAGCGAGCTCTTCCCCTTCAGGTAGCCCATCACGCTCGACACGCTGTACTTCGGCGGTATCGCCAGCAGCATGTGGACGTGGTCGGGCATCAGGTGCCCCTCGATGACCTCTATCCCCTTGTACTGGCAGAGCTTCCTGAAGATCTCCCCAAGGTCGGACCTTATTTGGTTGTAGATGACTTTGCGCCTATACTTCGGCGTGAACACGACGTGGTACTTGCACGTCCACTTCGTGTGCGACAGGCCGTAGGCCTTCTGGGCCATACGCCACCACCGCCCTCTCGACTCGGATTCCTTGCGGCCTGAACAATCGCAAGTGTCCGGCGAGGGGGCGGCTTTGTAAAGCCGTTTGGCCCCACCCGCATAGCGGGTGGTTTCTGATGCGGCGCGCTGCGCGCCCCGCACAGGCTAAAGCCTGTAAATAAAAATACCCCCGATTCCAAGTGGAAATCGGGGGTATCTCATCGGGTTGCTTTCAAGCAGTTTGCAAAACTGCAGGTCGCAGACCTTCATTGCTAGCAGGAGAAATGAGTAGTCTCGGGTGGCTTGCCCATGAGTTGACGAATAAGTTGGAGCTTCGCCATTGGCTCAATCGCTTCGCGCGCTCGATAAACTTGTTTAGTAAAAGGCGGATCGGTCACCGATGGACGCACGACGAGAAACACGTACCTCCAGTGGTTCAAGCACGGCGCGCGTGAGGATCTCTGCAAGCAACCGCCTGGTACGCTACTGTTGCCAGCGTGGCTTAGCGGACTGGCGAATCCCGCCCCGTGCGCGTCATCATCCAATCAAATGCCCTGGCAAGCAGCAGCACCGCCAATCACACTACGTTCTTACGGCGCCCTCTGCGATAAAATTAGCGAATTGTGTTTTCACCTCGCAGCTACGGAGACATTAGATGATTACTCTGGACAATCTTCGCGACGCACTTAGGGCTCTGTGCTACGAGCCCTCGGGCGACGGCACCGTTTATCAGAAATCCTGGGAAGAGACCAGCGCGCAAATCACGGTCGATTTTTCCAAGAAACGCATCGGCTACCCGAAAGACCTGGGGTTCAAAGTCAACAAAGACACAACTTGTAACTTTTCCGATAACGAGAACTTCGTCGTACTCGCCTGCGTAACCATGCTCCTCGACAAAGGATATCGCCCCGAATCACTTGAGCTGGAGCGCGAATGGGCCCTTGGGCACGAACAAAAGAGCGGCCGCGCTGATATCTGCATTAATGACGAGAGGGGCGACACACTCGCAATCGTCGAATGCAAGACCCCTGGAACCGAGTTCAAAAACGAATTCAAGAACATGCAGTCAGACGGAGGGCAACTCCTCTCCTATTGGCAACAAGAGCGCGCGACTCGCTGGTTGGTACTCTTTGCATGCGATTTCATCAACAACGAAATCGTGCCAGACCAGGTTTCAATTAACTGCAGCGATGACGAGAACTTCATCGCGCTCGCCAAACGCGATGACACCATTGCGCTCTACCGCGACGCCCATACAGTGGAACAGCTCCATCAAGTTTGGACGGAAACGTACAACCAACAAGTCGAGGGAAACATCCTCTTTGGCGATAGGTCGACGGCATACCACCCGATGGTTCCTCCCCTTCTCAAGAAGGACCTTGTCGACTTCAGGGCCGAAGACAGCATCGTCAACCGCTTCGAGGAAATCCTCCGCCACAACAACGTCTCCGATAAAGAGAACGCCTTCAATCGCCTTATCGCGCTCTTTATCGCGAAGCTCCAAGACGAGCTCTCGAAAATGCCAACCCAGGAGATTGAGTTCCAATACCGCCAAGGACGCGACACCTACGAAACGCTCCAGGACAGGCTCCAGAGACTCCACTCAGACGGCATGAGAAAGCTCATGCGGGAAGAGGTCCTGTACGTTCCCAACGACTACGCCGAAAACCTCATAAGCAACTATACGGGCCAGCACCGCAAGAAGCTCATCGAGGAGCTGAACGGCACGCTGCGCAAGCTCAAGTTCTATACCAACAATGACTTTGCGTTCAAAGACGTCCACAACGAGGAACTCTTTCTTCAGAACGGCAAGGTACTCGTAGAGACGGTGCAACTTCTACAGCCGTATCGCATCGTAGGAACTCAAGACATTCAATTCTTGGGCGACCTCTTCGAACAGCTCCTTAATCAGGGCTTTAAGCAAAACGAGGGCCAATTCTTCACACCTGTGCCCATCACCCGTTTTATTTGGAAGTCACTCCCACTCGACAGCATCGTGCAGGACGAGGCTGGTGCCGTGCACTATCCACGCGTTATCGATTACGCCTGTGGCGCGGGGCACTTTCTCACAGAAGGATTCGAAGAAATCTCCGACGCCGCATGCCAATATGATCCGACCATAGAGGATGACCTCGGAGACGCCGACTGGGTCAGAGACAATCTCGTCGGCATCGAGAAGGACTATCGACTCGCTCGCGTTTCCAAGGTCTCGTTCTACATGCATGGCGCAGGGCAGAGCAACGTGGTCTTCGGCGACGGACTTGAAAATTATCCCGACAAGGGAATCGACAGCCGAACCGACAGGGGACGCTTCGACATTCTTGTCGCCAATCCCCCGTACTCTGTCGCGGCCTTCAAACCGCATCTCAAGCTTCACAACAACGAACTCAAAGTGCTGGAAACCATCAGCGATAGCGGCTCGGAAATCGAGACCCTCTTTGTCGAGCGTGCGGCACAGCTTGTTCGGCCCGGAGGCTACGCCGCCATTGTCCTCCCCACCTCGATCCTCGACAAGAGCACGAGCTCGAGTTTCATGGCCGCACGCGATGTGCTTTTGAGCTCCTTCGAGATCGTCTCCATCGCCAGGTTTGGATCAGGCACATTCGCGGCCACAGGAACAAACGTCGCAATTATGTTCCTACGTCGCTTTGACGAGATCCCGCCCCGCAATGCGAACGCACTTGATTTCGTTGACGCTGTTTTTGAGCGCAGGAAGCTCACTGGTTGGAAAGACGAAAGCGCTTTCAACGCTTATCTCGACACAATTAATGTAGACGGAGATACTTACCGGGCTTTTCTCGCAGGAGAGGCTGGCTGGAACGAATGGGCAAACACTCGCCACTTCAACGTTTATTGCCATCTTTTCGAATCATCGAAGGAGCTCAAGACCCTTCGAAAGAGCAAGACTTGGAAGGCGGCCGACAAGAACTCACAGCTCAAAGCAGAGAACGAGCTGTTCTATCGCTATGCGCACAAGGAAGAGCGCAAACGCCTGCGCGTTTGGGGTCTCGTCTGCGGCGAACAGACGCTCATCATCAACTCACCTAACACGACCAAGGAAATCGCCTCTTTCCTTGGCTACAAATGGAGCAATCGCAAAGGCAACGAGGGGATACAGCCCATCGATGGTGAGGGCGTGCTCTATTCGGACGACGAATCGGACGACACGAACTCGCTAAGCGGCATCATCAGAGCATGGTTCTCCGGCGAGCAGGTTGAGCCCGGCGACCTTGCCCAGTACTACTACTATGCCAAGACCACCGATTTCATCGACTTTGATGCCGAGAAGTTCGACGAGACTCTTACGATTCCCCGCTCTTTCTACAAGCCCCGCTCGTTCGCCCAGGGCACCGTAGTCAAGACGCTTAGAGACATCACATCCTACGTTACCAACAGCGTGGCCCAGAGTTCCATCACCACCGACACTTACGTAACAACGGAGAACATGGTCAAGGATCGTGGCGGCATAACCGCCTATAGCGGAGAGCTTCCGGCAAGTGCTGGCACCGCATACAAGAAGGGAGACACGCTCGTCTCCAATATTCGCCCCTATCTGCAGAAGATTTGGCTCGCAGACCGCGATGGGGCGTGCTCCAAGGACGTTTTGGTATTCCGAAGCATAAATACCGACAGCCTATTGCCCGAGTTCCTCCATCTGCTCCTGTGGCAGAAGGACTTCTTCGACTACGATATGTCCACCTTCACGGGAACCGGCAGGCCTCGCGGAGACAAGAATGAGCTGCTCAAATACCCCATCCCAGTCCCGACGCTCTCCGAGCAGAGAGCCCTCATCGACGGTTTCAATCGCTTAACAGATGAAATCAATAGCAAAAGACAGCAAATCGCCGCTCTCAAGGAAAGCGTCAAATCACGGTTTGTAGAGGTATTTGGCGATCCGGTCGATGGTAAAAAATGGCCTTTCGTTAGGCTTGAAGACCTCTGTACCAAGTTGGGTTCCGGAGCAACACCACGAGGCGGCAAAACGGCATACAAGGCCGAAGGTGTTCCGCTGGTCAGAAGTATGAATGTTCACAACGGTCGTTTCGTGTGGAAGGACCTTGCTTGTATTGATGATGAACAAGCCGCAAAACTAGAAGGCGTCACGCTGATGAAGGGTGACGTGCTTCTGAATATTACTGGCGCTTCGGTTGCTCGTTCATGTCTTTTGCCGGATGAATTGGCTGGTGGACGTGTTAATCAGCATGTCTCAATTGTCAGAGTCGACCAAAAACGGATGCTGCCGGTGCTATTGAACACGGTGCTGATCAGTGATTCGTATCAGAGACTCCTGCTAAACGGCTCAAGAGCGGCTGGAGCAACAAGGGAGGCAATTACCAAAGAAGCTCTAAAGAGAATGACGGTTCCCTTGCCTCCCCTTGAGCTTCAGCAAGAGTTCGCCTCTTTCGTCGCTCAGGTCGACAAATCACGGTTTGTCGAGATGTTTAGAACCAAGACACACGCATCATGGCCAATCGAAACAATCGGCAACTACAGCATAGAAATGCACTACGGCACTTCAGCAAAAGCCGGCGCCGATGGCGATTATGTCTACATCCGAATGAACAATATCACCGACGACGGCATCCTTGACCTAACCGATACAAAGCGAATCACCCTAAAGGGCCAAGCTCTCGAAAATGCTACCGTCCGCTATGGCGATATGCTTTTTAATCGAACCAACAGCATTGACAAGGTTGGGAAAACTTGCGTTTTTCATCAGTCAGAGACCATGGTTATTGCTGGGTACATCGTGTGCGTAAGGTTCGCTGACCACAGCTCTGCCGAATATGTATCTGGTTACCTGAATTCAAAGGAAGGAAAGCGAGTCCTTCGTAATATAGCGAAGGGAAGTGTCCATCAGGCAAACATCAGCGCAGCAGACTTGGCCGCTATTCCCATTGCAATTCCCCCGTTGTCCCTCCAACAGGAGTTCGCCGACTTCGCTGCCGAGGCGGACAAATCGCAATTTATCATCCACCAAGATCTTCACGGCTTTTGAAAAGACAGATAGTTACATGTCCAACGCTACAGAAGCCCGAGGACCGTCGCCTTTGATAGCATCTCGTAGGCTCGCGGATATGTCTCTTTGTCGCGCTCGGCCATAAATGCCCAGTTCGCCGTCACGTCAGCCGCCCTCACCATAGCCACCTTGGAGGAGTCGACATAGGAGACTGGAATCTTGGGCAGCCAGTCGCTAAATACAGGAGGGTAGGAGGTCTGCCACGTTGGGTTGAACATGCCGCAGCGCAGCTCCTCATCAACCGATTCTGCCAGGTTGTACTTTCCGTCGATCGAAGTCGAATGCTCGTCAACCACAACAGAAACTGCATCAACCTCGCTCGCGGCAATTCCCTGAAGCCTCAGCGCGTCAACGATGCCGGACTTCACGCCACGCTTTAGAGCGTAGTCAAGATACCTTTGCTTGCGCCTTTTCGAGCTTGAATTCTCAGAGCAACTGCAACACCCCTGAGTAGTGGACCTCGTAGGGCGTCCTGAACCCCAGGCGCTTGTGGGGCCTGCGGTTGATGGCATCGTACACCCGCTCGACCTCCTCGTCCGAGACCGCAGAGAAGCCGGTCCCCTTCGGGAAGTACTCGCGCAGCAGACCGTCTGTGTTTAGTCAAGCCTGATTTTCGGGTTGGGGCTGCGGTGGAAATCCTGGTCCTCTTTTGGTCCAGGATTTCCACCGCAGCCCCAACCCGTAAATTGAACGCTATCAAACACAGATGCCGTCGCGAAGTCGATGTCGCGCGTGACGCGGCCGTCGGGGATGCGCGCGAGCAGCCCGCTTCCGCCCTTGAGGATAAACCGGCCGTCGGGGTTGCTGAACACCCTGCGCAGGAACCGGTCGCGCAAAGCCCGACGACAGCCGTCCCCGGGGTCACCGCCCCTGTCGCGAACGGCCCTCTTCAGGGCCCTGTCGAGCTGACCGCCGTTCTCGTACGTCATTCTTCCCGCCTCCTAGCTAACGAATCGTACAGGCTGGCCCCCGCCGGCATCCCGGCTTTTGCCCCCCGGCGTCGATTTTCTCCCTCAGCGCGCCCTCGTCTTCGACGAGGCCCCTTTCGAGCGCGTCCGCGAGCACGTTCGCGACCAGGCTCAGTTCCTCCCCGGAGTCTATCAGGTCCACCACCGTGAGCCAGGGCCTCGTCGCCGGGATGTCCGAGACGATCGCCACGTCCTTCGGGTCGAGGCGGCGCTTCCTGATGAATCAGGTTCGGGCGCTTAGTCTGCTTTCTCTCGGGCGTGCAGAACTCGTAGGGCGAGGGGCTGACCTCGCCGATGCCGTAGAGCCATGCAGCCGTCGCCCCCATGGCGACGGGGCGCCTCCCCGGGTCGATCGACAGTCAGGCCGCGAGGACGTCCTCCTCCCGCGTGCTCGGCGAGCCGCCCATGCGGTAGACGCCCTTCGCGAGCCTCTCTATGTTGCCGAGCCCTTCCAGCCTCGAGAGCGCGTACCGCTCGACGCCGAGCACCTTCGCCTGCACAGATGTGAAGAGCCCCCTTTGGGAAGAGGCGATGTCGTTGGTGGCTCGTATGACTTCGATTTATTCCATGCTTGCATTGTGGAAAATAATGCAACAATGCAAGCAATACGCTCAGAATACACGGCGTTATTCGGCGGCATTCGGGGTCACTGAAACTGCGGAAACCGATTTTCGCATTTCTTTATTCCCATTTGTTGACCTGGGCGAATGCAATTGAAGAGGGCTTGAATCCGCCTCGCAGTTTCAAGTCAGTTTCATCCGCTCGAAATCGGCCTTCGGGGGACCCGAATTGTGAATTATTCCCGCAGGGCCTAATTATTCCCGTACCGCCGAGTACTCCGTTGTACCGCCCAGTAGGGACACACGGGAATAATTGGGTCGTTTTCCCAGGTAGAGATGCAAAAAGAAAGCCCTCGAACCAAAGGGTTCGAGGGCTGTTATTCCCACTATTTCGCTGGTGGCTTTGGTTCTGCCGTCCCGTCATTCCAGTTGCACCCAGTTTTCGGCATCGACACGGAACGCGTGCCGCCGAATAACGCGATGTCGCGTTTCGTCGGCTTCGGGGACAAAAGTTGGGACAACCTCAAAAACTTTTTTCAAACTCAGGGCATTGAGTTTTTGTTTTTGTCCCAAAGGAGCTTCCGACCGTGATTCGGGTGCCCAATTGGGCGGAATCGCCCGTTTCTGAAACTCAACCGCAGCATCACGCGCAAGCCACTCGCAACAACTGCAAATGATTGGTCGCGAGCGGCTTCCAACGAGATTCCAAAGCCGCAGGTCAGGCGACTGCACTACTGACAGGGAAAGGGAGTCGTATCGGGCGGCTTGCCCATGAGTCGACGATGAGGCTTCCACCGAATGTCGAGGACATGCTGGTAAAATAGGCAATACTTTTTATGACAGGAGACCGAGCATGGCCGAACCCCACGATAGGAAGCCGATCCTCACGATCGAGCAGCAGATAGAGCACCTCAAGCAGAAGGGCGTAGCCTTCGAGCTGTGTTCCGAGGAAAAGGCCGCGGACTACCTGCGCGACAAGTGCAACTTCTTCAAGCTCGCATCCTACCGCAAACTCTTCTCGAAATACGAGGGAGGCCCGCGCGACGGCCGCTACGTAGACCTCGACTTCGGCCAGCTGCGCCTGCTCGCGGCGCTCGACCAGGAGCTGCGCCACGCCCTGCTCGGCATGACGCTCGACATCGAGCACTTCCAGAAGGTGACACTGCTTCGCGAGATGGAGGACCGTGGAGAGGACGGCTACGCCATCGTGGCCGACTACATGGCATCGCTTACCACTGCAAACAGGGAGTACCGCCTGCGCGAGCTCAAGATGAGCGGCCGCAGCCCCTACAGCTCGAGCCTCTACGCGAAGTACTCCGGCGACATGCCTGCCTGGGCCTTCCTTGAGCTCACCTCGTTCGGCACCCTCATCGACTTCGTGCGCTTCTGCGCCAGGCGATGGGGCGACAGGCGCCTCGAGGCCTCCCACTACGACCTCAAGCGCGTGAAGTCCGTCCGCAACTGCGCCGCGCACGGCTCGTGCCTGATCAACTGCTTCGCCGAGAGGGGCGCCGCCCGGGGCTCGGCGTCCAGCGGCGTCTCCCGAAGGGTGGCCGCCGTGGGAATTCCCAAGGCGACCAGGAGGAAGTGGATGGGGAATACGGCCATGCAGGAGGTCGCGACCGTGCTCGTGGCGCACTCCGGCTTGGTACCCGAGGGCTCCTCGCGCTCGCGCGCCGCATCCGAGCTCGCCGAGATGTTCGCCAGGGCCGACGGCGAAACCGAGGCGCTGCCCGGCAAGGGGCCCGACGCCGCAGCTCGCTCCGCGCTCGAGTTCCTTCGCAGGTTGACAGAATCGCTCGGGTTGGTAGAATAGCCTGCAGATAGCAAAACCTTCACGGTTTTAGGGGCGGACTTGCGCAAGCGACTCTGCCCTATTTTTATATTCACTCGCTATAGGAGACGGGTGATACCTGGGTCAATGACAGAACTGAGAAGCCCGGAATAATGGAGCCAGTTAGAAACCCTCGGGTTTGCGGGGCGGGATCGTGAGAGCGATTCTGCCCTATTTTTTCCTCCGTCTGCCCCAAACCAAGTAGTTCGAAGATAGCCTGTAGGTGTCCTCGTGGGCGCCTTTTATTTTCAGGGAATCGGCCGCTTCATGAACGAGCGACCGGCTTGACCTAGATCGAACCGCCTTCATCTCCGTCTAGGCGCCGGCAATCAACATCGTAAATCCGCGCGTGCTACAATGCGGGCATCAGAGATGAAAACACAGTCCCCGTCGGGTAGTCGCGGGCGTGCGGGGGTCCGCATCAGTAACCTGCCTCCTTGGTTGTCCCTTCTCTGCATGGTCATCTACATAAAGGAGGAACCAGCCATGCAGATCAGCGTGTCGCCCACCCTGACCGTATATCACGACGGCCAATTTTGGGTCGGGCTGGCGGAACACGCCGAGGACAGAACATACGGCGTCGCCCGCATCGTCTTCGGCGCGGAACCGTCCGATGAGGAAATCCTGCGATTCGTTACAAGCAAATGGGCGGAGCTCGCGTTCTTCGGTGGCGATCCCGCCGAGACGAGCAAGCCCGCAAAACCCCAAGCGCCGAGCCCGCGAGGCGTCGAAGGCCCTTAAGCAGCCGGCGATGGGCACCAAGGCGCAGCAGGCGCTCGCGAGTCAGCGGGAGGCGATGAAGCAGGAATCGGC
>NZ_QROG01000035.1:9938-15548 GCF_003474585.1 Collinsella sp. AF39-11AT
GAGCTCGCGTTCTTCGGTGGCGATCCCGCCGAGACGAGCAAGCCCGCAAAACCCCAAGCGCCGAGCCCGCGAGGCGTCGAAGGCCCTTAAGCAGCCGGCGATGGGCACCAAGGCGCAGCAGGCGCTCGCGAGTCAGCGGGAGGCGATGAAGCAGGAATCGGCCCGCGCAAGAAGCCAGCGTCGCGCGGATGAGGCGGAGGCGCGCTTCGAGCAGCGGAAGTTGAAGCGCAAGCAGAAGCATCGTGGGCATTGATACCGCCATCGACCCATATATAGCAGCAAGCGTAGCTTCGATTGAAACTACGCCTGCCACCTGGTGCTATAACGTTATACAGAACGTGTGTTCTACTCCCACTCAGTGATCAAATCGTGCACTTCCATAGCCTCTCGTCTACATGGTATACCGTTGTCTCCCCTTTTTTCAGAGTTGGGCGATTTTCGGGCACCCAAGCTGAACTCAAATTGAACTTAACGACGGCTTATCGGTCGGGGGCTTCCTAGCGAGAATATACAGAGGCGCACATTTCGCAGGGAACCTCCCATTCGTTATTTTATCGGGATGCTGTCAAGGCAGCGTCAATGCGTTTGACCTACACCTTCTCGCTTGTCGAGGCTTCGTCTGCAGGACCATCGGAATCGATACGGAATCGATCGGCATACCATTCATCCGAAGCAATCACCTTATGGAGCATCTGGAGATGCAGGTCGACATAGTGGCAGAACGCCTTGCCGTATTCCACGAGAGGCACATTGTTTCTCTCGTTGGGCTCGGCTCCAAAATTAAACTCGACCTCATAGCCCTCCCCAGGCACACCAATGCTCGACAGAATATCAGTGGAGAAGTGAACGAATCCAGACGTCACCTTGTATACATCTTTTACCTTTGGATCGAACTTCTCGAGTAAGTCTTGAAGTCTTCTATCAGACATCTTCTCACCCGAGAAATCTTTCAGCTTGTTCGCAGGCACACCTTGAAACACCTGCTTGAGAAAGTCATCCTGGTCTTCCGCGGCGAATAACGCGAATGTCCTCAGGCAGACTCCAACCTGTGCGCGGAGAAGCTGGGCGACGCAAACAAGATTCCTCGACTCGAGCATGGAGATGAATCCGTCTATCAATCTCATCGCATATTCAGAGGAGGATGCCAGATATAGATCCCATTGGGTAAAGTCACCGTTCATGAAGGGAATCACTGCATTGCGCTCGGCGACTCTCAAGGCACTCAGGCTTTGTTTTATTTTCTCAGCTTCTTGTTTGAACTGTTCGATATCCAAAATGCCCCCAAATGCCGGCTTCTCAACAAATCAGAAAAAGCAAGAGAGACAGAGATTAGGTTCATGCTCCACTGAACCCACGCTTCCAGTCGAGGTACTCCTCCTCGGAGATCTCCCCGGAGTCCCGTCTCTCGCGCCCCTCACGGAACTGTCCATATCAGTGTAGCCAATCCAAGCACAGTCCCACCGCCCGGCCCAGTCGCTCCCCGTCCTGCGTGACCCCGTGAAGGCGGAGGGGCGTGACTGTCGTCATCGCGTTCCTTTCTCCTCGTACTTTTTTGGGCATGCGTAGCGGGCCCCCGCGCGGCGCTGAGAGCGAATCGGCGCAGGCTTGAGACCAGTTGCGCTGGAGCCGAGGTTCGGGTTTCGCCGGCTTACGCAGCTTGGCGGACGGAGCGCCCGGGCTCCGCGCCCCTAGGGCGCGGCGGGGTCCGCAACGTTGGAGGTGTCGATCTCGCCCAGATTGGCGAGCTGGCTGATGAACGGGACACTCTCGTGTTCGTCCACCTCGACGCCGCCGAGCACGATGGTGCTGTCGCGCGTATCGATTTGGGTTGTGAACACGGCCGGGTCGAAGCCCGAGGCGATAAAGCCAATGCCCGCGAGGACAACACCCGCGGCAACGAGCCCGCCCGCCACAGCGAGGTAGATCTTCTTCGCGCTGGTCATGGTACTCACTCCTTTCTACGCTGCGAGATGCGCGGCAGCGCCGCCCTTCTCGCCCTTACCCTTCCAGAAAGGCGAGGCGGCCTTCCCCGCCCAGAGCGCCGAGAGGCGCGCGATCCGCTTGGATGCCTCCCAGGCGCCCGCGCCCACGAGGAGGGCCACGCCGATGAAAGCGAGCCCGCAGCCCAGCATCACGATCACGTAGGGCACGTGGCCGACGGCCACACCCGCCGCCACGAGCGCGAGCGACGCCGCGCCCACGGCCCCGAGGGTCGCGGCGATGACCCACACGCAGAGCGCCAGCACCCAGATACACACGTAGACCGTGACGGCCACCGCCGCGAAGGCCAGCAGGAGCGGCACCCACACCGGCGACCCCACGATGGTCAGCACCCACAGCAACGCAGTGCTGCGCCGGCGCGTCTTCGCAATCGCGCGCGGCACGGCGGGCAGGTCGTCGAGCGTGGCCTCGGCAACCTCGCCGGGGGTGCCCATGGCGGCCACGGCCTCCTCCTCGCTCATGCCGTCCTCCATGCGGTCGGCGATGGCCTCCGCGTAGAACGCCTTGGTCTCCTCCACCTGTTCGGCCGGCAGGCAGGCGAGCAGCTCGCCCAGCCGGCCCAGGAACTCATCGCGCGTCATGGTGCGCCCCCTCAACGTATGTGTAGATCTCCCGTACGGACGGCCACTCGGCCAGGAACTCCTCGATGCGCGCACGCCCATCGTCCGTGATGCGGTAGTAACGGCGCAGCCGCCCGTTGTGCTCGGCGGAGCGCGCCGTGATGCACCCGGCTTTCTCCAGGCGCTTGAGCAGCGGGTAGAGCGTCGACTCCGTGAGCCCCATGCTCGCCGGCACGTCCTTCACGATCTGGTAGCCATAGGACTCCTCGCCGGAAATGGCCGCGAGCACGCAGGCCTCCAGGAAGCCACGCTTCATCTGGGCCTCCATCCGCACACCTCCTCTCGTCATATACTGTGCTATACACACTATACGATGCAAGGTATTAGGCGTCAACTACCATCGTGAAGATTCTTCGGTCCCCGCACGCGGTCGCGGATGACTGCCCGTCCCGAGCGAAACCCACAGGCGCCAACGCGACCTGAACGCGGCGCTGTACCCCGAGATCCGGGGTACGGTCCACCTTTCGGCCCAACCATGGGATTCGAAAGGCCGAAGACGCCGAGAGAGATCCGGGCAGGACGGCGCCAGGTGGTTTTCAACCCCGTCAACGGTTCGCGAGCTCTGGAATATTGCCCGCAGGCCACGGGAAGAGCTCCAACCGAAAGTAATCATCGCCAGCAGCTCTATCTCGCGAAACGTCCTCGTGAAGCCGCACGTGAGTGCACCCGAAACCGCATGAGTCCACTATGAGCGCATTCTTTTGACGTTTTGTTCCCGAAGCAAGGGGCCCCGTCGGCCTGGCGCTCGACCCCATCAATACGACGCCACTGTTCTCCCGATGGAGCAGGACAGCATATTCGTCTCGTTCATGCAGGTAGATAGTGCCGTTGGCTTGCGTGTATCCAATTTGCTCAAACATCACGGCATACACGATAAGGTACGAGAAAAACGAGGGAGACCGCATTCGGCCTCCCTCTTAGCGACGTGAATCGTAGCTAGCGGCTTTACCGTCTTACGTTTCCACAGATCAGAAGGGATGTGCAAGAGCGATGACCGAAAGAATCGTCGCAGGCGGCTTATTCACCCAAGAGTTCAACGGTTCCACTTTCAAATGCATGGGGAAATGCGAATGACCTCAATGTGCTCCCGAACTCGGCGCTAGCGTTAACGCCGACTCCGTCGAGCGAAGACTTGCTAATATGAGTCACAACACCGTCTCCAAGGCCGATATGCCCAAGATGGCTTCCAACTGGGGGCAGGGTTTGCCGATAGGAACAACATGAAGAAATGCAGTCCCCTTGGAATCCTGCTCGGTGATTCCGTCAGCGTTCTTCTCAAGGCAATCCAGAAGAGCAATCGGATCGCCCATCACGTCAGGTGGCGGAGTTGGCATGGAGGGCAGGTTCTTGTTGGTATCCACCCATTGTACGCCCGTCGTCGTGCACGACCAATCGGACAGCTTCCCGGATTCGATAGTTGCATGCGAGGGGGTTCTTCGAGCTAAGTGCTCTTGAGCATGGCGTTTCACGTGCCGGTGTTCATGAGCGGCAAGGATTGCTTTTTCGGGCTCGATCCGAGGATGCGTGACTACGGTCTCTCTTGCTGTTCAGCTCGCCTAGTCTGCATCTTGGTTCCTCGACTGCGCAGCTTGGTTAAACGCCGAAGGTTCAGCTATCTTCGTCAGCTAGCATGAGAGCAACCCGAAGGGAGGACGCATGAAGATCACAATCGAAGAGCGAGAAGCAGCTCAAGATATAGAAGTCACGATCGTCTGCGTAAGGGTCGATCGCCGCGTGCTTGATATAGCGGCTCGGCTGCGCATGCTTGACAGGAAGGTGACGGGCACGGCCGACGGCTGCACGCGCGTGCTGAGCGCAGAAGACGTCCTGTTCATCGAGTCGGTCGACAAGCACACGTTCATTTATACGGCCGACACGGTTCTCGAAACGGGCCTGCGCCTTTACGAGATGGAGGGGCGCCTGGCGGACTGCGACTTCCTGCGCATCGCGAAAGGTTGCATCGTCAACTTCCGCGCGATCACCGCCCTCAAGCCCGACGTCAACGGCAGGATCATCGCCACCTTGGAAAACGGTGAGCAGGTCGTTATCTCGCGCCAGTATGCGCCCGACGTCAAATCGAAGCTCGGTCTGAAGCAGTCGAAACGAAGGAAGGGAGACCGAAATGATTAACAGGGACATTATCGACACCGATAAAAAGACGCCCGCGGAAAACCTCGGACAACTCGTGAAAAGCACCTGTATCGGCTTCACTGTTGCCATGATAGCCTTCTTGGCATTAGGGACTTGTTTCGCTGATGACACCGCCAAGCAGGGCATTAACTATTGCTGGTCGATTCTCGCCGCGTGCGTCACCGTCCCCGCGCTGCAGTTCGTGTTCTTCACGCCCGCGGTGATCAGACAGATGGCGTATCCCGCGCGCCTGGTGCTGTTCGACGTTTGCCTCTACGCAGCCCTCTGTGCATTGGCGTTTGTCTTTGCTTGGGTTCCCGTGAACAACCCCGGGGCGTGGGTTACCTTCACGGTTGTCTATCTCGCCATCCTGGCGGTCCTCACTCTTGCTTTCAACGCCAAGCTGAGCCGCGAGACCCGCGAATTGAACGACAGGCTCGCGGAATACCGCAAGAGCAGGGAGACGGAATAAGGGTATAGCTGAGCATTATCGATGCTGGGCAAATCCTTACTCCCGATCCTCGGATTACCGCCCAGCGCGAGGACCTGATACCAAGGCCGGCGCAGGGCGATGCTCGGCCCCGTTCGCTACCCCAAGCGCTTCCTGCGCGATCACGCCCTTGTAGCCCCCCGTTCGCGCGCATAAGCGGGTTCATGTGCAGGGGAATGTCGATCCAGGTGCCGCTTGCTCGGTCAGCTTGATCGGATTGGAGGAAGACGACCTCGTGTTCAGCATAGACGATGGCGAAACTTCCTACGTATTGCGGTCTACCCAAGCCATCATTCGGTCCTCCTCGGTTTCGAAACTCGAATTTTTTGGCTCTTCGGTGGTTTCTGTGGGAGAGATTCCGGCATAGGC
>NZ_QROG01000036.1:0-13103 GCF_003474585.1 Collinsella sp. AF39-11AT
CGTTGCGCTGAGTCCTGAGGCTGTTGCAATGAAGATGAGAATCAAGGCCGCTTTTGTAAATTTGGAAAGTTACACGTTACTAAAGGGAATGTAGATAAATTATTAGGTATACTACTGACAGCTTCCAAGGAGCTAAAGCGCTCGGGACCCCATTAAGTATTTTTAAAAGCATGGTCGCAAGTTTCACTAGCAGCCATGCTTTTATTGAATCATTGTAGGACATTTTAAAGATAATTGCCCACTTTAAAATTAAACATGTGCTTAGAATCGTTCTAGGCAACACCAATAACAATCACTAATCACAAGTGATTTGTGATTAATTACTCAATATGCAGAGCAGGTATTTGAAGGAAAACACATCTCATTTCGAATTACAACTAATTGCTCTCTTTTATCTGAAGAAATGGTTAAATTCTTCTTCGATTCTGGGCATGAATTCTATTTGTTAATCAGTCTTGACGGGCCGCAGCAAATCCATGATAAGTCTAGGCATTACGCTAATGGCAAGTCCTCATACCAAACAGTTATAGACAATGTTCATATGGTTTTAGACAGCCATCCTGAACGCAACAAATATGTTCATTTTAATGCCGTAGTCGACACGAACAACATCTATAAAACAGTCTCTTCCTTTATAAATGATAAAGATATCGAAGATTGCGATGTTCAATTCAACTACCTGGAACGCAACGGACGTATCGCCCCCTACAATGACGAGTTCTCAAGTCAGCTAAATTACGCCTTATTTAAAGCAAGAATTATGGATGAGCGCGAAATCGAAAAAGGAAACCGCAACGATAGGCTCGCTTCATATACGCTTGCAAACATCAACCAAAACATAAAGCGATTTGCACCTTCGAACATCCCAGCAAAAGCTATACCCGGTGGCCCATGCGAACCAGGGGTTACGCGTCTATTTGTGACAACAGCAGGAGCGCTTCTTCCTTGCGAAAGGGTCAGCGAAACAACGAAGGAAATGTATATCGGCACATTGGATTCAGGATTTGATTTAGGTCAAATTGAAAAGATAATCAATGTTTCAAAGCTGACCAGCGATTCATGTAAAAAATGTTGGGCATTTCAGCTGTGCACCCAATGCATAAAAAGCGCAGATTGCGAAGGAGTAATAAGCCCTGATTACAAGCGAACAGCATGCGACAATTCAAAACGAATTGCCTTTGACCGACTTAATCAGAAAATACTTCGCTTTGAGCTTCATAGACATGAAGTGTCCATTGCAACAGCTCTAAAAAGGAACAAGCGATAAAAATCATGAAGACAATCGGACTTATATCTTTCACAAGAGCTGACTATCCTCTTCTGATTGGATTGCTAGGAAATGGCTACAATATCCGGGTATCAACGCCATGCGGCATTCTACCGGACGGCCTAGATGTCGCCAACCTTGTTAATTGCAAGGAAATTGGCATAAGAAATCGAATTAACTATGTAACGACAATCGATGAATCAGACCTGGTTGTCGTTTTATCGACGAAAGAAAGCGCCGCAGGACTCGTAGAATTTAGTAAACACGCTGAAACCTACGCTCATTCTGTAAATAAGACGGTTGTCAGCCAACTCGCCGCTGAACGAATCGAGTCTAGCAAAAGCGACATGCAGGAATTAGCCCTGATACCAAAAATTGTTGTCGGGAATCTATATACACCCGCCAATTCAACAATAACGTTCAGTAGCATCGTTAGCGAGATGAGAAAGCACCATCCCAATCTATGCGCGTTGAGCTTCAATCCTTTAAATGAAATCTGGGGCTGCAACACCCTTAGTTTTGATGGTGGCCAATCTGCCGTCATCAAAATGAATGAGCAGATCAACCTCATCATTGAGAATGATAAATCCGACCTAGCTCTATTAGAGACGCCCAATGTGCTTATGAAATACAACGACCACATTTTCGGAGATTACGGATTGGGGTCGATTGCTGCATGTCGAGCTTTCTGCCCTGACTTAGCCATTATCAATATCCCATACACGATAGCCGACTACGACATAATGCTAGGGCTCATGCCCGTAATTGAAACGCTTACGCAAGCAGAGATAGTTCAATTTGAAATTACAAACGAAGTACTTGACGCCACAGAGGGGTTGGAGACGCATGAATTTCAAATAAGCTATTCATCTAGCGATAAAGCTATTCAAGCAGCAAGAGAACTTCGACTAAGAGGAATACCCAGTTTCTCAGCCAGCTTAGATCCAGAAGAATCATTACTATGCTGCAAGACAATCGAGGACGAGTTGTTTGATTTCGATCTTGGGGTACTGAAATGACAGCATATTGTAAAGATGAAACCATCTACGCAGAAATCGAAAAAGCAATAAGCAATATTAGAGATTTGGATTTGACTCAATTTGATCAAGATCTAAGAAATCAACGATTGACCAATTCCCCATTCAGCTTGTCCTCATCGGATCTAGTTCGACTGCTAATTTTTCTTGAAAGCAGGTTTTCTGTTTACGTTGAGTACTCGTCGATTGAAAACATAGGGTTCAACAGTGTTGAGGAGGTGAAGAAGGTAATAGAACAGTCAGAAACAATCGAACAATGAAAGGCAAATCATGAGAAGTATTCGACCATTTAACATGCATGCAGTAAATAGCGTCATTCATTTTATTAGAAATTGCCCATGCGGTTATTGCAGCTGCATGTACTGCAACGTACTGCGTAATTCTCCGCACGAAGCAGAAGTCGGTTCCAATGCGATTGAGGCGATGACGCGTGGTGGCTACTGGTCCTAAATCGAGCAAGACAGCTACAAACGAATATCGAATCTCAATTGAAGGTAACCCTTATCCGCATGCTCTAGCTCTCACCAACCCAGTGGGAGAC
This sequence comes from Collinsella sp. AF39-11AT, assembly GCF_003474585.1. Taxonomy (NCBI): domain Bacteria; kingdom Bacillati; phylum Actinomycetota; class Coriobacteriia; order Coriobacteriales; family Coriobacteriaceae; genus Collinsella; species Collinsella sp. AF39-11AT. The sequence continues at coordinate 2,846 of NZ_QROG01000036.1, forward strand.
AACCTCAACATCAAAAGACATGGGTTCACGGGTCCACTAGGACAGCTATTGAGTCTTAAATACACCGTTTATGACGATACAAATGAAAAGCTCTTTACTGTCGTCGACGGTGGCTTTAGTAACATGCCCAGGGTTGCGCTCGTCATCGAACACAAGGAAGTTGCGGTGTTCGATTATGGCCTAAACAGACTTGAGATGAAGTGCATAACGAACATACCGAATTACTCAATAAAAGGTAACTTCCTTTTTGGAGATTACGATATATTCAGCCAACGGGAAGTGAGGGTATCTTCAGTTACCGTTCTTCAATGTGATAAACAATCGTGCTTTAGCATACAGGTTTTGGATAAAGCCGAATTAGCTGCCGCAATTGGCATACCCACAGCCATTGCCCTTCTTAGAGCTCGCATTGAAGAGCATCTCGAATAACTCGCAAATAGCAGTTGGTAGCAACGTTCAGGAGCTAGATAGTTTTTCTGGCTCCTGAAACTGTATTACATAGTCTGCAAATTGTTCAAAACCATGTCCATGATCCGCAATGATGACGATACGCTCTTTCATCTCCTGTGCAACCACCGCCTTCAAAAAGGATATCGAAGCATTATCTAAATTGTTGCAAGGCTCATCCAAAATAATAATAGAATAGCTGCTCAAAAAGGCCCTACAAAGTAATAGAGAAGCCAGTTCTCCGCCAGACAAATTGTGTCCCCTAGTTCCAATGATGGGATTGGCTTCAAATAATTTATCGAGGCTAAAACCCTTCAAAAGATAGATGAGTTTTTCAGAGTCAATATCTACAAGACCATAGTAAAGAGCCTTCCTGAAAGTTCCCCCCATTATCAAATGTCTTTGCGGCATAGTTGCGCAGGGTAGCTGGATTAAAGTCAAGCCATCGAAAATGACAGTAGACTCATTAACACACAGTCTGCCGGCAACTGGCGACAATAATCCATTCAATACTTCCAGAAATGAAGATTTGCCACATGCATTAGGGCCGCTTACTAAAACCAGACAAGGTGCCTGTATCGTGCAATCTGGAATTGTTATCCTCTCATTAGTTTCGCTCGACGAAAACGAGAGACTGATTCCTTTCCAACTAATTCGATCAGCGTGATCGAAGCATATCAAATTAGGTTTTCCAGCTTCCAAAAGACGACGTAATTCCAAGACACGGCGCAACGACCTAAACGACGGTTGAAGCTGAGCCCAACAATTCAGAACAAGAGGAAAAGGAGAATAGCATAGAAGCACAAGTTGATAACTCTGCACCGCAATCCCGACCGTCAGCCCGCGCTTTAACACAAGGAAAATAAGCAGCAGAACTGAAAGCAAGCCAGTAATGATGTTGCCAGCGTTAACTATTTCAGTTGCCAATCTCGCAAAGACACTCTCCTCAACTCGAGAGTTCCTGCAGGCTTTAAGCATCTTTTTATAGCGAAGTAATTCCAAGTTAATTGAACGAGAAATTCGAATGTAAAGTCGACAATTTATTAGTTGGGCTAAATAAGCAGAACCCCTCGCCTGGGCCTCCAATGCCTTTTCGCTCTTAGTCGATAGCTTACTAAGAGCGAACGGATATAGAAGCGAAATAAACAATGCCGAAACACAAACAGGGATCAAAAGCAACAAAGAGATATTAGATAGCGCCACAAACGATGCCAAACCCGTCACTAAGCACGGAAGAAACGCAGTTGTAAATATTCCAATCATCGGCTGTAGGTTCCCAGCCTCTTCAATGCGCGATAACAGGTAGTCACTGTCTTTTGCTAAAACTAAGGGCCGCTCTAAAGCGCGGCGGGCAAGCAATCTATAGAAGCAGTTAGCGCCATCGGAAGCCAATTGCTCCGCATATTTTGATCTGAACAGGTTTGTCACCAGCTCAACTGAGAGCAATACTAGCAGGCCTAACCCAATGTATAAAACGTTACGATAATTAGAGCGAAGCAGGCCATAGTCTATAATCAACGATTCAGCTTTAACAACAGACAGCTCTACCAGGGCAGATAAAATGCAGAGCACCATCAACTTGATTACTGTCGTCTTATTTTGAATAAAAAGCTCTGGCATATGTCCATCCCCTCAACTAATAATTATAGCTAGAAAGATGGCATTTTTATTCTATAGCCTCAAGCAGCACGCCTTGCTGACGTCAAATCTTGTCATTACGAACATGCACCTTAGCGCTTAAGACTCGTGGTCTGCCAGTCAGCTACGATGCGGGCCCATTTCCTGTGCAAATCGCGTTCACGGTCGATGAACATGATGGCAAACGCGATAAACAGCAGCACGCTCGCCACCGCAATGGCGTGCAGGCCCATGCGCTCAATACACCAGTTGCCCAGCACGGCGCCAAACACAAAGGTGAAGATCACGCCAAAGTACAGTACGCCGTTTTCCAAAAAGCCGCGCTTGTGGGTGATGATATAGTCGTCCACGTTTTGCAGGGCGTTGCGCAAGTTGCCGATGCACATGGTCGTGGCGATGCCGTGACCGTGGATCTTGCGGAAGCTCTCGACCTGCATACCGCAGGCAAATGAGGTAAGGCAGTTGGCAAGCAGGTTGAAATCGCCGCCCGGGATAAAGCTCACGCCCAGCAAGATGACGGCTTCAAAGAACACCGTCACCTGACGCCAGTGGATCACGCTGCCAAAACGCTCGTGTACCAGGTCGGCAAGCATAATGCCCACAGCAAACGAAACCACGGGGAAGAAGTAGCGCCCCGCCAGCGCCCAGTTGCCCTCCGAGATGCTTACACCCACGAGCAGGATGTTGCCCGTCTGCGCGTTGGCGAAAACATGATCGCGCCCAATGTACGAATACACGTCCATAAAGCCACCGGCGAGCGCCAAGATAATGCCCAGCTCAATGGACTCCGATATCTGTTTGGCACGCTGCATCGTCGTGCATCCTCCTTGTTGACGACCCTCTCGTGCGTTGGCGGAAACATAGCCGCCGTTCATACTGTAACCCATTGACAACATGGCGTGCGCGCGAGACGGGTTCTTCGACACGGGGATACACAGTCTGGAAACAAACGGCTCCCGCATCGACACGCCGATCCGCCAGCCCATGTACTCCACCAGTCTTTTTAGCCCCGTCCCAAAAAGACTGGTTACAATTACGTGCAGCATACAAACACCGGGAGGGATCGTGGCAAAAAAGCCTCAGCACGCTCAGAACAACCAGCGCAGTCAGCAGGGCAAACAGGGCCAGCAGCAAAGGCGCGGCGGTAAGGCGCAGGGTGGGCACACCACGCACACCCAGGCAGCGCCCTCACGCCCCTGGCGTCCGGGTCGCGATAAGTTCCTCCCCGTCAGCCGCGCCGACATGAACGCGCGCGGCTGGGACCAGTGCGACTTCGTCTACATCTGCGGCGACGCCTACGTGGACCATCCCAGCTTTGGCATGGCCATCGTCAGCCGCGTCCTTGATGCACACGGTTACAAGGTGGGCATTATCTGCCAACCCGACTGGACCGACCCCGCCAGCATCACGGTGCTCGGCGAGCCGCGCCTGGGCTTTCTCGTCAGCGCCGGCAACATGGACTCCATGGTCAACCACTATTCGGTGACCAAGCACCGCCGCCACACCGACGCCTATACCCCTGGTGGCGAGGAGGGGCACCGCCCCAATCGTGCCGTCACGGTCTACGGTAACCTCATCCGCCAGACGTTTAAGGATGCCCCCATCATCATCGGCGGCATCGAGGCGAGCCTGCGCCGTCTGGCCCACTACGACTACTGGCAGGACAAGCTCAAGCGCTCGGTACTACTCGACTCGGGCGCCGACATCCTCATCTACGGCATGGGCGAGCACGCGATCGTCGAGATCGCCGACGCGCTCGATGCCGGGCTGCCCGTCGACCAGATCACTTATATCAACGGCACCGTCTACCGCACCAACTCGCTCGACGAGGTCTACGACTACGACCTGCTGCCCAGCTGGGACGACCTTACCGCCGACAAGCTCAACTATGCGCGCAGCTTTAACGTGCAGCAGCAGAATATGGACCCCATCACCGGACATCGCCTGGTAGAGCCCTACCCCAACAGCGTCTATGTGGTGCAGAACCCGCCGTCCGCGACGCTTACCACCGACGAGATGGACGAGGTGGCCGAACTCCCCTACGCACGCGATTGGCATCCCGATTACGACGCAGCGGGCGGCGTGCCGGCTTTTGCCGAGATCAAGTTTTCAATCAGCTCCAACCGCGGGTGCTTTGGTGAGTGCTCGTTTTGCGCGCTGACCTTCCACCAGGGCCGCGTGCTGCAGATGCGCAGCCACGACTCGATCATGCGCGAGGCCGAGCTGCTCACACACGACCCCGAGTTTAAGGGCTACATCAACGACGTGGGCGGACCGACGGCCAACTTTAGCCGCCCGGCCTGCGACAAGCAGCTCAAACACGGCGTGTGCAAGAACAAGCGTTGCCTGTGGCCGAGCGTATGCAAGAACATGGTAGTCGACGAGAGCGGCTACACGCAGTTGCTGCGCGACCTGCGCCAGCTGCCGGGCGTCAAGAAGGTCTTCGTCCGCAGCGGCATCCGCTTTGACTACACTATGGCCGACGCCTCGGACGAGTTTTTGCGCGAGCTACTGGAGCACCATGTCTCGGGCCAGCTGCGCGTAGCGCCCGAGCACGTGAGTGACGCGGTGCTCTCCGTAATGGGCAAGCCGAGCCGCGCCGTCTATGATGCGTTCTGTCGTAAATTTGAACGCCTGAACCGCGAATACGGACTCAAGCAGTATGTAGTGCCGTACCTGATTTCGAGCCACCCCGGCTCGACGATGAAGGAGGCCGTGGACCTTGCCGAAGCCGTGCGCGACATGGGCTACATGCCCGAGCAGGTGCAGGACTTCTACCCCACGCCGTCCACCATGTCGACCTGCATGTACTACACCGGCGTAGACCCGCGCACCATGGAGCCGATCTATGTGGCACGCGATCCGCACGAAAAGGCCATGCAGCGCGCGCTGATTCAGTATCGCAAGCCCGAGAACTACAAGCTCGTGCGCGAGGCGCTGGAAAAGGCCGGCCGCCGCGATCTGATTGGCTACACCAAGCATTGCCTGATTCGTCCCGTGCCGCCGCGCCCGGGCGAGACGTCTGCTGGCGGTGGGCATGGCACCGACAAGAAGGGTGGCAAGGCCCACGGTGGTGCCGCCGGCAAGGGGCCCAAAGGTAGCAAGGGGCACGGCGGCATGTCGCGTGCGCAGAACACTGCCGGTCGCAATCGCGCGGCCCAGGGGCGTCAGGGCGCCAACGGAGGCGGGCATCGCAACTAGCGTGGCGAGGGCCGGCCGGCGTCTCTTGGCCAGTCGGCGTCTCCTCATCGGCCAAGCGTGTTTTCCCTAGGGGAAACACGCTTGGGCTGTCTCCAGTCGTGATTTCCCTAGGGGGAACACGCTCAGACACGCCTAGCCGTGTTTTCCTTAGGGGAATCACGCTTGCTGGTAGGGACGATCCGTCTGGCACGTCAGTTTGAGCGACCGCATCGCCTCTACCAGCACAAAGCCGGCGATGGCAACCGTGATCACTACGTCGAGCGGCGTGTTCACAAACCAGAGCAACATCATGAGGTACGACCCGGCATTAAAGGCAAAGTGCAGCAGAATCGTGTAGCGGAGCTTTCCGGTCGTCACGAGCACCCAGCCAAAGATGAGGCCGGCGGCACCCGCGTAGCAACCCTGCACCCAATTCATGTGCATAAAACCGAAGATTGCCGCCTGCAGCACAATCGCCGCGGCGATACCCCACGTACTTGGGGCCGCCCAGGGCACCATGGCGCCGTTTTGCGCGCTCGCACGACGCGGGCGCTTCCAAAGTGGGCGACACTGCGGATTAAACGCTCGGAGCGAAAACTCAAAAATAATGCCGCGCACCAGCAGCTCTTCACAAAATGGGGCGCCGAGCACCGTAGTCAGGACGGCGAGATAGCTGGTGTCGCCCATACCTGTTTCCTCGATAAGCTCGCTGTAGTCGGCCGCGGCGTCGGGCAACAGCGACAGCACGGCGTCGGTCACGTAGCCAACGAGCACCTGCAGGGCAAGGCCAATCACGACAACGCAAGCGATGCGCTTCCATGCAGCACTTGCTCCCCCGCCGAGCGGACGTTCACCTTGCCGGCGCGCCATGAAGGAGCGGGGCCACAGATAACGCCACCACAGCAGCGCCATCAAAAACGACGCCGTCTGAGCGGCAGCCTGGAACCATTGGATATCGAGATTGTCGATCGGATAGCCCGTCAGCACCGATACGGCATCGAGAACCGAAAACAGAACCACGCTCAGGGCTATATCGGCAGCGACAACGCCAAAACATGCAAGCGCCCACGCCATCGCATTGAGCATGCCAACCTCCTCAAAACCGTTCCCTAGTTCTACCACAACTCGGCAGAGAGCTGATCCCATGGGGACGGAGGAAAACGGATCACTTATTGATGAGAATCGGGCACAGTGCCAAAGGCCCCGCTGGGCGAAATGTCGAACGGAAAGGTGCCGCAGTGATTGAAGGCGGCGATGAACATGCGGATGGCGTTGGACGGCGTGGTGCCTACGAGCTGGGTTGCCGCCGCGAAGGCCGCCTTTTCCTCAGGCAAGACCTTCGCTACAACCGGGGTCATGTGTTCTGCCATGGCGCTTCCTTTTTGAAACGACGGTGGTGCGGATAGATGCGGGCCACGCGGCTGGGCGACGGGCTGTGAAGGCAACCCGATTGGCCCGCATCTGGAGTTTGTTTCTACGGCGTTGGTATTACTTGGTATTCCTAAGTATTACCCCGCAGATAGAATAGCACACCTGATCCCTTGGGGACGGAGGAAAACGGATCATTTTGTTGCTGAGCTAGAACTTAGAACGTGATGGTATCCGAGATATCGAGGGCATGAGCGTCGGTGGCGTCGTGCGCGGCGAGAAGGAGCGTGCGGCCATCGAGCAAGTCGAGCACGACCTCGGCGCACGCATCGCGCGCAGCGGCATCCAAGCCGGTAAAGGGCTCGTCCAGAATCACCGCGCCGCCCGGGCACAGCAGGGCCCGAGCGATCTCGACGCGACGGCGCTGCCCACCCCCATATCAACCCTTCGCACCAAACGGCAATGCCCCGTCCGCGCAAATACGCGAACGGGGCATTGCTCAAGCTATGCAGCCAGCGGCCTTTTACGCCAGTGACTTTCTGTCTTTACTTAAGCTCAGGCCAGTAACCCTTGTTGGCCTCGATCATGTCGTCGAGAACCTCCTTGGCGACCTTCATCGAAGGCACGGTCTTGTTCAGCGTAAAGGCCTTGAGCGCCTTCTCGTACGAACCCTCGATCGTAGCCTCGACCACGAGCTTCTCAGAGTTCAGCTGCTGCATCATGAGGCCCTGCTGGAACAGCGGAATGTTGTCGCGGCTGATGACCTCGGGGCCGTTCTTGCCAATGTAGGCAGGCAGCTCGACCATAGCGTCGTAGGGCATGTTGGGGATAGCGCCCTTGTTCTCGCAAATGACCAGGAAGCGCTGCTTGGTGTCGTTCTTCAGAGCGATAGCCAGGTCGGCAATCCAGTCGCCGTGGCTGCCCGCATAGAACGTGCTCTCGTCGATCTCGCCCGTCTTCTCGTAGTGGTCGATGCCGTCGAAGAGGTTCTTCTCACGCGTCTCCTCAACCTCGTTAGCACGGGTGCGCTCGGGGTTGGAATGCTCGACGAACTCCTTCTGCTGCAGGTAGTAGTTCAGATACGTGTTGGGCAGGTACTCCGGGAAGCACTCCATGATCTCGTACTCGCCCTTCCAGACGTAGTACCAGCTGCCCTTGGTGTGGCGGTTCTGCTCGGGGTGCTCGTCAGTGGCCTCCTCGGGCTTCTTTGCCATGAGCGAGCCCATGCCCTTGAGGTAGGAGTCGGGCAGCAGAATCTCATGCTCCTTGATGTACTCGCGCAGCTGCGGGAGCACCTCCTCGCCCTTGTGGCGGATCGAGGTGAACCAACCAAAGTGGTTGAGGCCAAAGTAATCGTACTCGACATCCTTCTTGTCGATATCGAGTGCGGCGCAAACCACGTCGATGATCGCGATCGGCATGTCGCAGATGTTGATGATGCGAGCGTTGGGACGCAGCACGCGGCAGCCCTCGGACACGATGGCAGCAGGGTTGGAGTAGTTGAGAATCCAGTAGTCCTTCTTAGCGTACTTCTCAACGTCATCGATCAGCTCGACCATGGGGAAGATGGTGCGCATGCCGTAGGCAAGGCCGCCGCAGCCGCAGGTCTCCTGGCCCACGCAGCCGTGACGCAGCGGAATCTTCTCGTCCTGCTCGCGCATGGCATAGCCGCCCACGCGCATCTGGGCAAACACGAAGCTCGCGTCCGTAAAGGCAGTCTCCTTGTCGGTGGTCACCATGAGCTTGATGTCCAGGCCGAGGTCCTCGTGCAAAATCCAGTCCACGAGCACGCCGATCTTGCGCTGGCGCTCCTCGTTGATGTCGTACAGACGAATCTCGTCAACGTCGAGCTCGTCCTTGCGCAGGGCGATGGATTTGACGATGCCGGGGGTAAAGGTGGATCCGCCACCACACAGAGTAATGATCATTGTTTACTGCTCCTTCTCAATTGCGTTTTCGACCTTGTCACGCATCTCGGCGACCTTCATGCCAAAGATGATCTGGATATTATTGCCGTTGCGGTTGATGCCGCTGTTGGGCACGTGGTTGATGAGGTCCTCATTGATGAGGTCCGGGTTCTTAACGTTCACGCGGAGACGCGTAAAGCAGTTCTCGAGCTCCTCGATGTTGTCCTTGCCACCAAGACCTGCGACCAGGTCGGCGATGCCTGCATCGACGCCCTCTGCGGGAGCCGCGGCAACAGCGCCCTGCTTCACCGCGACAGACGCGGCGGCCTCGCCCTCGGCAACGGACTCGGCGAGCTCGGACTCTTCCTCGCGACCAGGCGTGTGGAGGTTGAGCTTCTTAATAAGGAAGGTGAAGAGGAAGAAGTACAGAGCGGCGTTGACGACTCCAAGCACCAGCATAACCGGCCAGTTGGTCTTATCGACACCGAGGACCAGGTTGGAGACCACGATGTTGATGATGCCGCCTGCAGTCGAAGCGGGCACGGAGAGGACCTTGAGCAGGACCAGGAAGATACCGGAAAGAACCGAGTGAACGACAAAGAGCACGGGAGCGGCAAAGACAAAGAGGAAGTCCATGGGCTCGGTGACACAGGAGAGCACGGCGGTGATGATCAGCGGGATGATAACGGCCTTGGTCTTATCCTTGTTCCCCTTGTAAGCGGTGAAGATAAAGGCGAGACCGATACCGATGTAGGGCCACAGGTTGTTGAAGGTGTAGCTGTTGAAGTAGGTGCTATCGGAGAAGGGCTGGCCCGTCATTGCCATCTCGGCGACACGGATGGGATAGGCGCCGGCGATAACCTGATCGCCCAGCGTCAGGGTGCCGCCCACATCGGAGAACTGGAACGGGGTGTAGATGAGGTGATGCAGACCGGTAGGAACGAGCAGCTTGTTGAGCATGCCGTAGATAAACAGACCGATGTTGCCCGACTCCTTAATGATGCCGGCAACGGAGGAGATGGCACCCTGAACCGGAGGCCAAACGATGCAGAAGCCAGCACCCATGATCCAGGAAATGATGATCATGATCAGGAACGGAAAACGAACGCCCGAGAACATCGAAAGGGCAATGGGGAACTGCTTGTTCGAGTACTTGTTGAACACGGCACCGGTGATGCAACCAAGAATGATGCCGCCAAACACGCCGGTATCGAGCACCTGAATGCCCATAACGGTGCTCTGGCCGGTTCCGGTAAGGCCGAGCATGCCGCTCGCTTCGGCAAGAGAGCCGGTGGCGTTGAGCACGATGTTGTTAGCCTGCAGGAACAGGAAGAACGACATCAGGGCGATCAGCGAAGCATGGCCCTTGTTCTTCTTTGCCATGGCGCCGGCGATGCCCACGCAGAACAGAATCGAGAGGTTGTTGATGATAAACATCAGCGACTGATAGACAACGGCGCCCACAAGCTGGAACGGACCGGAGCCCAGCACAGGGATCACGGCGCAGATGGTCTTGTTGGTCAGAATAATGCCCACGATGAGCAGAATGCCGGCAACCGAGAGATACATCATCGGCTGAACGATTGACTTCGCGAACACCTCCAACGGCGCTTTGAAATTGAACTTCTTTTTTGCGGTCATAGCGGTACTCCCCTTCCTTTTCCGCAAATTAAGGGCTCTTCGGTGGTTTCTGTGGGAGAGATTCCGGCATAGGCCCA
>NZ_QROG01000037.1:0-7973 GCF_003474585.1 Collinsella sp. AF39-11AT
GCCTAGGCTAGCCCCTTGTCACACAAACTACCGAAGCCTCAATTTTTAGCATCTAATTTAACTTCAATTCCTATTATACAAAATTTTAAGATAATGCACTATCAACACACTCTTAAGTTTGCTTCTAAGTCTTATTTCCATAACTTTAGGGTTAACCATACGCAAGACCAATCACTCTCGGACAATACTCATGATTTTCGGTAAAAAACGTAAAAGAAATAAGAACAATTAACAAAATGTATAATAACAATCAATAGCGACTAATGATTTTCATGTAAAAGGACACCAAACTATACGGTGTCCTTTTCAAATTCTTACGTCATATCAAGGCTCATTCAATCGTGGTAAATTCGTGGTAAAATGAGTGCTTTCCTATATTTCAAAATGCTTGAAAGTATAGTGTTTATGCGGATAATCAAAAATCAGATATAAAATTTAGCTTAATTTCATTAAATCGAAGGAGAGGTTCTCCTCCATAAAATGCTACGACCGGGTTTGAGTTGTCGATCGAGTGCATCTTAAAGAATTCGATTGCATGTTTTGCCGTCGAAATGGACATGGAGTTATGACTGTGGGCTCTGTTGTATGAGGAGTTTCCGGAATAGATACAGTAATCACATCGGAAGTTACAAGATTGAGTCAGCTGAAGGGTTAGCATCCGTATATTTCTTTCCAGCTTAACTTTCAAAAGGTCAATTGATGGATAAGCGATATCCTGCAATGGCGAATCGCAGCAGTAGCCACATGATTGTAGTAACTGGAATTCTTGGTCTGATTTACAGGAGGCGTGGCAAACTTTGCCTGCTTGGACTTCTGAGATGTAATTGAAGAGATCTTTGCTTACTGCAAGTATCTCGTTTCGATTGGCATCATAAATGTAGTGGCCCAAGAGGGTCTTTATAGGTAGAACTAACATCTCTACCGCCTCTTTCATTTCACTAATGTTATTTAGTGAACTAAGATGTTTGCTATAAAGTATCCTTTTATAAACGTATTGTCAAACATATATTGCTAAAACAGAAACAATTTATAGACTGAGTTGGTCGTATTCTTTGGGCGATTGCTCCTATAATCTAGCCTTCGCTGCTGTCGGGAGGGAAGGACTAGGACTCCGTTATTATGTTGAAACGCTTTAACAATTTTGACGTTCTCACGTGTTTTTGTTTCAAAAGCGTTAGGATGAGATTCATAGCGTGGGGCGTAATGGGTGCCCCGCACACGATGGGAGGCTATCAATGGCTAATCGTTTCGTTCTCAACACCATTTCTTATCATGGTTCCGGCGCCATCAAGGAGATCCCCGGCGAGCTTCAGCGTCGCGGCTACAAGAAGATCTTCGTCTGCTCCGACCCCGATCTGGTCAAGTTTGGCGTTACCGCTAAGGTGACCGACGAGCTCGACGCTGCCGGCATCGCTTGGAGCCTCTACTCCGAGATCAAGCCCAACCCGACTATCCAGAACGTCAAAGACGGCGTCGAGGCCTTCAAGGCCGCCGAGGCTGACGCTATCGTGACCATTGGTGGTGGCTCCTCCATGGACACCGCCAAGGCTATCGGCATCATCATCAACAACCCTGAGTTCGCCGATGTCCGCAGCCTCGAGGGCGTTGCTCCCACTAAGAACCACGCCGTGTTCACCATCGCTGTGCCGACGACTGCCGGTACCGCCGCCGAGGTGACCATCAACTACGTCATCACCGACCCCGAGAAGGTCCGCAAGTTCGTGTGCGTCGACACCAACGACGCCCCCGAGGTCGCCGTCGTCGACCCCGATATGATGGCTTCCATGCCCGCCGGCCTGACCGCCTCTACCGGCATGGACGCTCTGACCCACGCCATCGAGGGCTACACCACCAAGGGCGCTTGGGAGCTCTCCGACATGTTCCACTTTGAGGCTATTAAGCTGATCAGCGAGAACCTGCGTGACTCCGTCGCCGAGGCCAAGTCCGGCCAGCCCGGCTCCGGCCGCGAGGGCATGGCCCTTGGCCAGTATGTCGCCGGCATGGGCTTCTCCAACGTTGGCCTGGGCATCGACCATGCCATGGCTCACACCCTGTCCGCTCACTACGACACCCCGCACGGCGTCGCTTGCGCCATGCTGCTGCCGATTGCCATGGAGTTCAACAAGCCGGTTTGCGCTGAGCGCCTGGCCAAGGTTGCCGTTGCCATGGGTGTTGACACCACGGGCATGAGCACCGACGAGGCTGCCGACGCCGCTATCGCCGCCGTCAAGCAGCTTTCCGCCGACGTGAACATCCCGCACGTCTGCGAGGCCATGAAGGCCGACGAGATCGAGGTCCTGGCCAAGGACGCCATGGCCGACGCCTGCTTCCCGGGTAACCCGCGCGAGGCGACGCTCGACGACGTCATCGAGCTCTTCAAGAAGATTTGCCCGGCTGCTTAACCTGGTTCGGCGGGCCCCGCCCGTTAGCCCCACAATCGTCCTCGGACATGTCGGAAGCCCCCGCTGCGCACTTCGTGCGGCGGGGGCTTCCTCCGTCCTGCGGAAAGATTGTGGGGCTAACGGGCGGGGCCCGCCGGCTCGTTATCGTGGCGGGCGCAGTTCTGGGGAGCTCGATGGGTCATCTCGCTAGGTAAATATTTGTGCGTGATGGTATCGTTGTTGGGGCTTTTACTGATTACGGGATGTTGACTTTGGAGTTGTGGATGGTGTCCCAAATGGATTCTACGCTTGGTTTTATTACTGACCAGCTTAAGGCGCTTACCTCGATTGCTTCGCCTACGGGGTTTACTCGTGCGGCTACTGATTATCTGATGGAGACCCTGCGCGATATGGGGTTTGGGCCTGAGCGTTCTAATAAGGGTAACGTGCTCGTTGAGCTTGGTGGCGAGGGTGAGCCGCTCGTACTGGCGAGCCATGTCGATACCCTGGGCGCCATGGTGCGTTCCATTAAGGACAATGGCCGCTTGCGTCCCACGACGCTCGGCGGGCATCAGTGGTCTACGGCCGATGGCGAGAACTGCACCGTCTACACGCGTGACGGCAATGTGTACACGGGTGTGGTCCTCAATACCGAGCCTTCGGCGCACGTGGCCGACGAGCCGGTCAAGACCATCGAGAAAAACATGGAGATCCTGCTCGATGAGAACGTTGACAGCAAGGACGATGTGCTCGAGCTTGGTATTCAGACCGGCGACATCGTCGCTATGGATCCGCGTACCACGGTGACGGAGAGCGGCTACATTAAGAGTCGCTTCCTGGATGACAAACTGTCGGCGTCGATTCTGCTGGGTCTGGCCCGCGCCGTTGCTGACGGCGAGGTGACGCTCTCGCGCAAGGTGTCACTGCTCTTTACCGTGTACGAGGAGGTCGGTCACGGCGGCGCCTTTGTGCCGGCCGACACGCGCGAGATGATCAGCGTGGACATGGGCTGCGTGGGCGACGACCTGGGCTGCACCGAGCGCATGGTTTCGATCTGCGCCAAGGATTCGGGCGGCCCGTACAACTACGACCTGGTGACCACGCTGTCTAATATCGCGCGCGAGCTGGAGCTCGATTACGCCATCGATGTGTACCCGCACTACGGTTCTGACGTCGAGGCCACGCTCTCGGCCGGCTACGACATTCGCCATGGTCTGATCGGCCCCGGCGTGTACGCGAGCCACAACTACGAGCGCAGCCACATCGACGGCGTGCGCAATACCTACGAGCTGGTTCGCGCCTACGTTCAGCGCTAACGATGCAGCGGCCTCGGCTGGCGCAGCAGTACCGACCGAGGCCGTCCTCTCTAAGTTGCGGTGAAATAGGGACTGTTTGGCGGTTTTAAACGCTTAAACATTCCCTATTTCACCGCAAGTTATAGAGGGGATGGTGGCAGGGCGCTGTTATTTGATGGCGCCGGTCACCGTGCCGCCGCCGAGGACGACGTCGCCGCGGTAGACGACGACTGCCTGGCCGGGGGCGATGGCTCGCTGCGCCTCGTCAAAAGTTAGCAGCATTTGCCCGTCTTCGCCACGTGTAAGGGTTGCTGCCTGGTCCTTTTGACGGTAGCGGTACTTGGCGCCCACGCGAATGCCGCCGGCATCCAGCTCGGCCTCCATGCGCGTGTCCGGCGCGCTCCAGATCCACTCATCGGCAGTTAGCGCCGAGGCGGTTAGGTCCTCAGCCTCGCCCAGATGCACAATGTTGCTGGCGGCGTCGACGCCCGTTACGTACACGGGATGCGCCATCGCGACGCCCAGGCCCTTGCGCTGGCCGATGGTATAGCGCAGCGCGCCGTTGTGGCGTCCGACCACGCTGCCGTCGCGCCATACGATATCGCCCGGTGTAGCGGGATGTCCGCACCGACGCTCGATATAGCCCGCATAGTCGCCATCCGCGATAAAGCAGATGTCCTCGCTTTCGGCCTTCTTGGCGTTGATGAAGCCCTGTTCGGCGGCTATGCGGCGCACGTCGCGCTCTTTGTCTAGGCCTGCCAGCGGAAAGATCGTGTGCGCCAGGCGCTCCTGCGTAAGCGAATACAAAAAGTAACTTTGGTCCTTTTTGGGGTCCTCGCCGCGATGCAGCTGCCAGGTGCCGTTGGGCGCCTGGCTCGTTTTGGCATAGTGGCCTGTGGCGATGTAGTCGCAGCCCATATCCAGCGCCGCATCCAGCAACGCGCCAAACTTAATATGGCGGTTGCAGATGATGCACGGGTTGGGCGTCAGCCCTTCCTGGTAGGCGTTCACAAAGCGCTCGATCACGTTGCGGTCGAAGGTGTGCTGCAGGTCGAGCACATGGTGGGATATCCCCAGGCGCTCGGCGACGGCCTTTGCATCGGCGATATCGCGGTCGACCTTACTCATGCCTGTTGCGGGATCGGGTGCGGGGCAGGTGAGGCGCATGGTGGCACCGACGCATTCGTAACCCTGACTTTTGAGCAGATACGCGGTCACGCTGGAATCGACGCCGCCGCTCATGGCGACGAGCACGCGCTTATTGTGCATGGGGAGGTTCTCCTTGGTGGCATGTGGCCAAAAAAGAAAAGCGGCGCGGGAGGCTGGTTCCGCGCCGCAGACATTGTAGCAAGTTCGGGCGTCCTGTGGGACACCCTGTTGGGATGAGCTCAGGCTGCCAGAAGAGAGGGGGAGACCGGCGTGCCTTGGACTCGTTCTAAGAACGAGAAGCTCTAGTCCTGGAAGAGCGCCGTGGACAGGTAGCGCTCGCCGGTGTCGGCGAGCAGCGCCACGATGGTCTTACCCTCGTTCTCGGGGCGCTTGGCCAGCTGCAGCGCGGCCCACACGGCGGCACCGGACGAAATGCCCACGAGCACGCCCTCCTTGTGGCCCACGGCGCGGCCGGTGGCAAAGGCGTCGTCGTTCTCGACGGGAATGATCTCGTCATAGACCTGGGTGTCGAGGACGTCGGGCACAAAGCCGGCACCGATACCCTGGATCTTGTGCGGGCCGGCCTGGCCCTTAGAGAGCGCCGGGGAGGTGGCGGGCTCGACGGCGACGACCTGAATTTCGGGGTTCTGCTCCTTGAGGAACTCGCCCACGCCGGTCACGGTACCGCCGGTGCCAACGCCGGCGACGAAGATGTCGACCTCGCCGTCGGTGTCATCCCAGATCTCGGGGCCGGTCGTGGCCTTGTGGATGGCGGGGTTGGCGGGGTTCACAAACTGGCCGGCGATAATGCTGTTGGGCGTCTCCTTCTGCAGCTCCTCGGCCTTGGCGATGGCGCCCTTCATGCCCTTGGAGCCGTCGGTGAGCACGAGCTGTGCGCCGTATGCCTGCATAAGCTTGCGGCGCTCGACGGACATGGTCTCGGGCATGGTGATGATCACCTTGTAGCAGCGAGCCGCCGCCACCGAGGCGATGCCGACGCCGGTGTTGCCGCTCGTGGGCTCGATGATGGTGTAGTCGCCGCCGCGCACGAGCTTGCCGGCCTTCTCGGCTTCGTCAATCATGTTCTTGGCGACGCGGTCTTTAACGGACCCGGCGGGGTTGAAGTATTCCAGCTTGACGAGCACGCGGGCCTTGAGGTCCTCGTCGGCCTCAAAGTGAGTGAGCTCCAGAAGCGGAGTGTGGCCGATAAGCTGATCGATGGACGTGTAGACCTTGCTCATAGTGAACCTCCATGGTGTTCAAATGACTGGATACCGTGTGGTTTTACGGTGTATGTAACAGCAAACCTACAAACCAAATAGGTTGTGCGTTTGGCTGTTGGGAAGCATAGTAGACAGCAAAGCCTAGTAATGCAATAGGAATTTATGAATTATTACGAGTCGATTAACCATCTTGACCGGAACGGGTATTTTCAAAACCAATTTTTCGGCTAGAATTTCTACGGACTAAATGACCGAAAGGCAGCACTATACATGTTGGTTTCTACTAAGGGCAGATATGCCCTGCGCGTTATGGTCGATCTGGCCGAGCATCAGGCGGCCGGTCGCATCCCGCTCAAAGAGATCGCGGCGCGACAGGGGATTTCCGAGAAATATCTCGAGAACATCTTGGCCACGCTCGTGCGCGCCAACATGCTCTCGGGCATGCGTGGCAAGGGCGGTGGCTACGTGCTCACGCGCCCTCCCGAGCAGTACACGGTGGGCGAGATTCTGCGCCTGACCGAGGGTAGTCTGGCGCCGGTCGCCTGCCTGGATGGCGACTGCAAGGGCTGCTCGCGTTCGGATGAGTGCCCCACGCTTGACGTGTGGAAGAACCTCGACAAGCTCATCAACGACTACCTCGACGGTGTGACACTCGATCAACTTGTCGCTCCCAACGAAGGCTACGACTACGTCATCTAACCCACACCTGCCATTTGGGGACGGGGTAGAAATGGTGGATTGTCTTGCCTTCTGAGACTTGACAAATTAGAAGGCCGCCCATTTTTGCGATGGGCGGCCTTTGTTTTGGGCTGTTGAGATGGGCGCGGTCGGAGCGGCCGTTTTAGCCCTCGGCGACGCCATCGAGGATGCTGCGCATGATGGACACCAGGATACTGCCCATAAAGGCCGAGCCAAAGCTCGAGATGGAAATGCCGGCGCCCAGCAGGTTGACCGACAGGTAACTTGCGAGCTCAAGCATAAGGCTGTTGACGACAAGCTGGAAAATGCCCAGGGTAATGATGGTGAGCGGCAGCGAGATGACCGTCAGGAACGGTTTGACGAGCGAATCGACGATGTTCAGGAACAGTCCCACGAAGGCGAAACAGACCCAGGCCTCGGCAAAACCGAAGGGCTGGATGCCGGGAACGAGGAACGTGGCGATCGCGATGGCGATCGAGGTGAAGAGCCAGTTAAGCATAAAGCGCATGGCATGAATCCTTTCTTGCGCCGGGGTTGCTGGCGTCGCGTGAAGCGGCTTGCGGTGGCGACTTGGATGGTTGCGCGGGCACGCCGCGGTGTTTGGGCGCCCATTGTCTCAAATATTCGTGGAGCTTACGTGCGCATTCGGTTTCTAAACGGCGTTCGTCCTGAAAAACGCGCCGCTGGCAGAGAGTCTTGTCGCTTTAGTTTGGTGGTGTGCTAAACTGCTACGGGCAAAAGCCACAGGCGTTGCCCTATTGCATAGAACGGGCGAACGATGCCCGATGTCAGTATCAACTTCGATGCCTTTTGGCGGGTTTGGCGGTGATCGATGAATATCGAGAACATGTTTGACAAGCCTGATGTCAAGCAGCTGGTCCACGCATTTAGTCTTTTGGATGACGAGAAAGATATCCAAGCGTTTTTGACCGATATCTGCACGCCGCGCGAGATTTGCGATCTATCGCAGCGTCTGCAGGTCGCGCGTTACCTGGACGAGGGCGAGCCTTATGTTGAGGTTCAGGCCCGTACCGGCGCTTCGTCCACTACGGTGAGCCGTGTGTCCAAGGCGCTCAACGGCGAGTATGGTGGCTACCGTAAGATCCTCATTAAGCTGGAGGATGGCGAGTAGGCCAGCGACAAAAACGAATTGCGCAGAACCGTCCCTTCGGGGGCGGTTTTTTGGAGGCTTCGGTAGTTTGTGTGACAAGGGGCTAGCCTAGGCA
>NZ_QROG01000038.1:0-7480 GCF_003474585.1 Collinsella sp. AF39-11AT
ATTTCCCAAAGCATCGTTAGATTAATAATGACAGGCCGGATGAAGATGCGTGCGATGGGGGCGAGGCGAATGGCTGAGCGGTATCGATATGCGTGTTCAACGGTATTATATTGACCACATAGATTTTTAACTTGCATTTCTACCCGCCCTTTTCGTAGAGTCGCCGATACGTGCTTAGCGCACCCTCGGCGCGTCCGGCAGGCTTTGCGAAATGGGATCCAGGAGACTTCGGCGCAGCATCATCTTGCGGAATGCTTCTAATGAGCCTCCCATCCTTCAAAAACAGAATCTCATCGCACAGCCTATCGACCGAATCCAAGATGTGGGATGACATGATGATGCACGTACCAGAATCGGCCAGCTTCCTGAGAATCTCGGAATGCAAGTCCACCCTGCTGGGGTCGAGCGCGTTCATGGGCTCATCTAATAGAAGGTACCGCGCGCCCGTCGCATACGCAATCGCCAGGGTAAGCTGCTGCTTCATGCCCTGGCTCAGAGTGCGGATCCTCATCTTCGCGAACTCGCCTATCTGCGTTTGTTCCACTATCTCTTCGATATCGCGAGCATGCGGCCACATATCGCAAACAATCTTGAGGTGATCTTCCGCACGCAATCCGGGATACAGCAGCGTCCCCTCACCAGGTGCATAGAAGATCATAGAACGGACCTCTCTCGCACCCGTACCCTGCACCTCATCCAGAACGATGCTCCCGTCCACGCGAGGACCCGGCAAACCTGCCATCGCACGCAGCAACGTCGTCTTTCCATGCCCGTTCGGAGCGACGAGACCGTAGACCGTACCCGGGGCAAACTCAGCGTTCACCGAATCTACGAGCACCTTCTTTCCATAAGAGATCGTCAGCGTTTGAAGGTCAATCATCGAGATCATCCCCTTTCGATCTTTGGAACACTCAGGCGCACCATCAACGGAGATACGGCGCCCAAGACCACCAGCAGAGCGCCCGATGCGCCGACGACCTCTCCAAAAGGCATCGCGTTCGTCCCTCGCCCAAGGAACCCAATCGTCCCCACCTGGGAAGCGGGATCAAACGAGGCGAATGGAGCCAGCAGCGCGACGCCCATGCCCACGCTTTCAACATGAGCGCTCAACGAACCCAACACCAAGAGAACCGCGCAAACCATTCCGGTGACAACGGGGTTGCGGCTAATCGCTGCTGTCAACGCAGCGACGACGGAAATCACGCCGTATGCCATGACCAGCAACGGAATACTGCACAACACCGCCTCCCCCACCATGGACGTTGTCGAAGCTCCCGCCCGAATGAGAGCGACGGGATACTCCGATCCACCCGCACCGTTCTTAATCACGGACACAACGACAGCGGGAACCATCGACACCAAAAGCAGCACCAAGCCAAGCAGGAGAGCCAGCGCAACAGCCGTCAGAAAACGCACATGCGCTGTTGCGGGGATCTGGAGAACCAGAAGGGAACGACACTGCAGGTGGGTGCACGCGAGCGATGTGACAACCACGGGCAACAGCAAAAATAAGGAGGGAAGCGCTGCCTGGAGATACGAAAGGAGGATTAATGGGGGCATCTTCGTACTTAACTCGTAAACCTTGGGGTCCGGCAAGCTCGCGATCGACTCAAGCAGAAGGGCGCGCGCCTCCGCACGAGAAGGAGTCTCCGGCTCGATTCCGATCGATTGCAGGAGAGTCGCATCTGCCGCGCCCAGCTCACCTCGAGCGCGCTCGTACGTCGCAAGGCTTCGAAACCCCTCCGCAGGCATAGGCGCGTACACGAAACCCGAAAGAGCATCCCGCATGTCTTCCAGGGCCGCTTTGCCCTCGACGTCCATATTCGCAGCGTTCTGCTCTAGATACCGATCTATTGAACGGAGCTCCCCATCCCTATACCGAACAGCGGAAACGTTATCAGCGTCAGGAAACATCTCGACCAGAGCCGGGGCCAGCATCGTCGTCGACATTGCAATCGCGCATACGGCGAGGGTAGGAGAACGCAGGAGCAGTTTCCCCATCGTTCTTACGTATGCAACGGTGGAGGCACAAGCGCTCGAACGAGTTGCCGTTCTCGATGCAGTGAAGGAACCTCTCTCAAGACAAATCGGGGATATCGGGCACGCGCAGCCGCTCTTTCCAGCAACGCAAAGCAGGCTAATTGCCAGCACCTCGATCCCGATTGCGCATACGAGGGCAATCGCGCCACGCTCGAAGCAAAGTCCAGGCAGATTCACTATCTGCGTTGTCGGGTACGGGCTATAGGCGCCGACGGTCAACTCAGTGTTCGCATACGTAAGGGGATTCAACAGGGCGAACTCACGTAAAGCGATGGATCTTCCGTAATACCCGGGAACCATCGTCACCCCCATCAGGGCACATACGAACACGATTCCAAGCGTAGGGTTATTGGCAATCTTCACGGCAAGGTGAACGACAAGCGAGATGAACGCTGCCACCAAGAATTGCAAGATGGCCGTCTGCGCGAACACCAGCCAAGCCGGTTTGATAACCGGAGTCGCATATTGAATGTAGCCCATCGGATAGAACGGCGAGCCCGGGCCATTCTTCACAAGCGCGGCGATTATCCCTGGAAGATTGATGGCGAGGACGGCAAGCATTGCAAAAACACTCGCCCATACGCTCGATGCAACAAGTCTACCCAGCTCGCCCATCGGTGCCTGGATGATGAGCTTTTCACGTTTGTTAAGACGCGCGGCAAGGAACGAGACGGCAACGGCCGTTGCGACCCATAGCAAGTACTCCTTCGATCCGTCATAATAGGTGTACTCTCCATCCGATATCTGCAGAAACGGAAGTAGGGGAGAGAGCGGTGCCAAGATAAGACGTCCCGCGGCAAGAGGGTACAGAAGCGCGGGCATGCTTGATGAAGAGGTATAGACACCGTCCTCCCCCGCATTCACAAGCGCATCCGCATAGGATGCTGACAATTCCTGCTCAACACGAGTTATTCCCGACTCGAGGTATTCGACCCGTCCGTCGATGCCAGCCGCGCTCCTGAAGACGGGCAGAGCACAAAGAACCATCAACGCAACAACGACAACACAGAGCGACCTGGAGGAGAGAAGCGACCTAAAGATCGCCTTCGAGATTTTGAGCATATTCATCGCCAACCTTAACCTCATCCAGTCGGAACAGAGGGGCCGAACAAAATGCTCGGCCCTTCCTCGCATCTAGTAGGTGCTATAGACAAATTGCCATTTATCAGTTGTGCCAAGAACACCACAGGAGCACATTGCAGCGAGGCGGGATTCCCTATGATGCGCGGATCGGCGATAGCCATTTCGGTAGGAGATCGTCTTGTAAGAGATGTTGAACATCGAGATGCTGTGCCCGCTTACGCCGCGAGGACAGCTGTAGCTCCAGTAGGTATCGACGACGTCGTCCGTATACCCGAGGGGCTCAACGAGGGCACACTGGCTGCTCTCCTGGGAAGGAGGCATCGGGGTATCCGCAAAAGCGGGGGCTCCCGGCAGCAACAGACAAAGAGCGAGGCCGAGGAAAACCAAGAGCTTACACGACTTAACAGTACTGAACATAATCCTCTCCAATCTAGAGGGGTTTCGGTTGCAGCATGCTGTGATTACTTGCCGGCAAAGTCAATTTAACATAAACTGTTAAAAAGTAACCTGAGTTTTTTAAATTCTTCGGAGGTTATTATGAGTTCCGACAATCGCACTCCCCGGCTTCATTCCTTCCGCATCGCATGTGCGATAGCCTCTGCGACCCTTTGCGCCACCGCCATCGCACAAGTGGCGTTCTCCTTAAAGCCAGCAATCGAAGTGCTCGACAACCCTGTAATTGCAGACTCCCCCGCGTATCCAGCCCTTGCGATCTCGACATTGGTCCCTGCCGTCATCGGTATCGCTACGACCATCCTCAGCGCCGTTCTCGTGTGGACGATCAAGAGCGGAGACCCCTTCAAGAAAGGGTCTGCGACATGCTTGAAGGTGCTCGGCATTCTCTTCGTTGTTCAAGCTGCCACCAGCCTCTACGCCGGCTCACTCAAAACCTCCGTTTCGATGTTTGGCGGCGAGGGGGCCGTCGGCGCCCAAGAGATCGCTTCATCATTCGATTGGACCTCTCTGGTTCTCGGCATCGTCCTGTTCATGCTTTCCCAGCTCTTCTTGTACGCCCGAGAGCTGTACCTCGACTCCGACGAGATTGCGTAAGGAAACGCCATGCCCGTAATTGTTCGCCTCGACAAGATCATGGCCGAGCGAAAGATTTCCTCGAACGAACTTGCCGAAAGGATTGGAACCACGCCCGTGAACCTGTCCCGTATTAAAAAAGGGCATATTCGCGGCATTCGCTTCAACACACTCGAGCAGCTATGCCTCGCCCTTCGTTGCCAACCCGGAGACCTTCTCGAAGTCATGAGCGAAGAGGATGCCCGAAAGGAGTTCGGACTCGATTGGTCCGCCGAGGATTAGAGGGCGGTCGTACTCGCCCTGCACACGGGGATGCGAATCGGCGAGGTCTGCGGCCTTCGGTGGTGCGATGTGGATTTCGAGACGGGCCTGATCTCGATCAGACACTCGGTGGCGTACGCGAAGGGAATGGGTTCGTTCATCAAGGACACCAAGACCCATGACGCCAGGGGTATCCCCATCGACCCGGTCGGCCTACTCCCCTTCCTGAAGGAGACCCACGAGATCGACTGCGGAAAGCTGCGCTTGCGCGGCCTTACCGGGGCGGTCGAGATCGGGGACTGCTACATCCTGTCGGAGCCGGGCGCGACCTTCGCGACGACAAGCTATATCCGCAGGGCGTTCAAGACGTTCTCGGAGACCAACGGCCTCATGGGCACCAACGACGAGCTGATCACGTTCCACGGCCTTCGCCACACGTTCGCAACGCAGTGGATCCGCCAAGGCGGCGATATCAAGGCGCTCCAATCGATCCTCGGCCACAAGGACGCCATGGCGACGTTCAACGTCTACGCCGACATCGAGCCCATCTCCAAAATCCATAACATGCTGCGCGCCACGCCGTGCCTTTGGCGCGGGCACCTCGGGCCGAGGGTCGATCCGGGTCCCATGTTCCAACAGAGGATCCAGGAGTCCATCGAGACGCTCCAGGCGTTCGGCTACGGCATCACCGAGCCGGACGACCGAAATATCGCCATACGCGACGTGAAGACGAACAGTTGGCTCTAGCTCACCGAGTACGCGGCAGTGCTGGGCCCATCCCAACTGAGGTCACGGTGGTCCGATAGGGGCGCCGCCCGCGGCATGCGCCGCGGAGCGGTATCCCCTACCGAAGGGCGGGGATGCCCTCCGCTTCCAGTTCGGAATCAGCCGTCGGAGGCGTTCGGCTGACTGCGGGAACGGCCTGTCCGCTCAATGTGTTCGGCTGAGATCGGAAATCAACCCAACACGAGCCGGACACGCGCCAGACGGCTCTTCCCCGTACGGCCTTCCCCCTTACGCTCATGTTGCAGGCATGTAACGCCGCAGCGAGCGCGCCTTTTTTGCGCCAGACAGGTACAATGATGAACACTGTACCGTAGCGGAGCGCCCTCGCGCGCCGCAACCACGCGAAAGGGTTTCCCATGGCCGAGATCTCGTCCTCCCGTATCGTCATCACCGTCCTTGGCAAGAACCGCCCCGGCATCGTCGCCGGCGTCACCCGCGTTCTGGGCGAGGCCAACGTCGACATCCGCGACATTACGCAGTCCATTATCGAGGACATCTTCACCATGACCATGCTGGCCGATACCGCCGAGTCCAAGCTCGACTTCGCTGAGCTGCAGAAGGCCCTGGCCGAGGCCGGCGAGCTTTCGGGCGTCAACGTGTCCATCCAGCGCGAGGACGTCTTCAACTTTATGTACCGCCTGTAGCGAGCAAGCCGCTGGGGATAGCCTGACGCGCGCATGCCCATGCAAGTCACCCCGATGCGGCCCGGAGAGGAGCGCGCATGGCCTACGACGCCAAGAAAATCTATTACCGCTTCGATGACCACTTGAGCCGCCTGGTTCTGGATTACGAAGCAAGCCGCCAGATTTCGCCTGAGAGCGAAAACCTCTACCACGGCCTGCCGACCGACCCTTATGACGAGGGCCTGTTCGTAGAGCACAACGTCAAGCGCGGCCTGCGCAATGCCGACGGCTCGGGCGTGGTCGCGGGCCTTACCCGCATCTCGGACGTGCACGGCTACAACAAGGTCGACGGCAAAGTCGTGCCTGACCAGGGCACGCTCACGCTGCGCGGCTATAGCATCGAGGATCTGGTCAACAATGCCCAGGCCGAGAATCGCTACGGCTACGAGGAAGTCGCCTATCTGCTTATCACGGGTTCGCTGCCCAACAAGGAAGAGCTCGACGGCTTTTGCGAGCGCCTGGGCGCCTTTAGACATCTGAGCGACGAGTACGTCAAAGAGTTCCCTATGACCACGGTGTCGTCGAGCATCATGAACGTGCTCCAGCGCGCCGTGCTGCTGCTCTATGCCTTCGATGCCGAGCCCGATGTAATCACACCCGAGCACGAGATCGACGTTGCCATTTCCATGCTGGCACGTCTGCCCCGCATCGCCGCCTTTGCGCACATGGCATCGATCGCAAAGTGCCACGGTTCGGAGATGCACGTGCCGCACCCCACGCCCGGTCTCTCCACCGCCGAGACCATTCTGCAGGTCCTGCGCGGCGGCATGGCGTTCACCCGCGACGAGGCCATGCTGCTCGACGTGATGCTCATGCTCCACGCCGAGCACGGCGGCGGCAACAACTCCACCTTCGCCTGCCGCGTGCTGTCGTCTTCGGCCACCGACCCGTATTCCGCCTACGCCGCGGCTATCGGCTCGCTCAAGGGCCCGCGTCACGGCGGTGCCAACGCCAAGGTCGTATCCATGCACGAGGACATTCGCGCGCATGTTTCCAACTGGGAAGACGATGACGAGGTCGCTGCATATCTGAGCAAGATTCTCGACAAGCAGGCCTTTGACGGCACGGGGCTCATCTACGGCATGGGACACGCCGTCTACACGCTCAGCGACCCGCGCGCCGAGGTCTGCCGCCACTACGCACGTTCGCTCGCCGCCAAGAAAGATCTGGGCGAGGAATTCGCGCTGATCGAGCGCATCGAGCGCCTGGCGCCCCAGGTCATGCGCGACCACGGCATGACCAAGCCTATCTGCGCCAATATTGACCTGTACACGGGCTTTATCTACAAGATGCTCGGCGTACCCGAGACGCTCTTTACGCCGATGTTCGCCGTGGCCCGCATGGCAGGCTGGTCGGCACACCGCATGGAAGAGCTCTTCTGCGCACACCGTATTATTCGCCCGGCATACCGTCCGGTAATCGAGCCACTGGAGTACAAGCCACTCGCCGACCGTTAGGACGCGCACCGTTATAGAACACGAGCGTGGCCAGGGTATCACCGCCCTCGGCCACGCTTTTTATGCCAGCAGAAAGGGCTGCATCGAATGATTGTTTTTGGCTCTTCGGTGGTTTCTGTGGGAGAGATTCCGGCATAGGCC
>NZ_QROG01000039.1:0-7119 GCF_003474585.1 Collinsella sp. AF39-11AT
AAGGCCACTTAATGTGGCCTTCGTCTTGCGCAGGACTGTAGAGCAGGAAACCTTATATCCGGCCCCTCCGTCCGGGGACCGCGCCGTACCAGCTACAGCGTCATGTTTGGATCGGCGTCGACGTCGAACGGCGAGATTTCTCCTCGGTCGAATTTACGGCGGGCAACCTCTGCGATCATGGCGGCGTTGTCGGTGCACGCCGAAAGCGGTGGCACCGTTACGCGGATCCCCTGACGCCCAAGCTTCTTGATCATCATCTCGCGCAGATGCGGATTAGCCGAGACGCCGCCGCCGATGCAGTATTCCTTGCATCCGGTGGCATGCAGGGCGTTTTTGGCCTTCTTGTACTGAACGTCAAAGACGGCTGCCTCAAACGAAGCCGCCAGATCGGGCAGGTGAATCGTGCGCCCGGCCTTGGTCTCCTGCTCGATGTAGAGCGTCACGGCCGTTTTAAGACCCGAAAGCGAGAAACGATAGTCTCCCCTGCTGTTAAGCGCGCGAGGAAAATCGATCGCGCGGGGGTTGCCCGTCTCGGCCAGCTTGGAGATGATGGGGCCACCGGGATAGCCCAGACCCAACGCCTTGGCTACCTTGTCGAAGGCCTCGCCCACAGCATCGTCGAGTGTCTCACCAAGTACCTCGTAGTCGCCCCATGCCTTCACGTGCACGAGCATGGTATGACCGCCCGAGACGAGCGTGAAGATAAACGGCGGCCTGAGATCGGGCTGCGCCAGCAGGTTGGCGAACAGATGGCCCTCCAGATGGTTGACGCACACGAGCGGCTTGCCGGCGGCATAGGCAAAGCCCTTGGCGAAGGCGACGCCCACTACCAGAGCACCCACCAGGCCCGGACCCTGCGTCACGCCAACAGCGGCGAGTTCGCTCGGCGCGATGGCTCCACCCTCAAGACCAAGCGATGCTGCGGCATCCTCGAGCGCCGCATCCACGACACTCACAATCACCTCAACGTGTTTGCGCGAGGCGATCTCGGGCACCACGCCGCCAAAGCGGGCGTGAAAATCAATCTGTGTCGACACCTGGTTGGCCAGCATATTGCCATCCGCATCGATAATCGCCACGGCCGTCTCGTCGCAGGAGCTCTCGATAGCGAGCACTAGGCGGCGGCGCTCAATTTCGGCACGCTCCCCCTCGGAGCGCCCAGGCGCAGGCAGCGGCCATACGCGCTGCTCTGCCGCCGTCGGCTCGGGCGAAGCATTATCGACCGGAAGCACCAGGGGCAGCGGAGCCGTCATGACGATGGCGTCCTTGCCGGCACCATAGTAGCCGCGGCGACGGCCAGCCTCGGTAAAGCCCAGAGCGTTATAAAGCGCGGTCGCTCCCTCGTTACCGTCCTCGACCTCGAGCGAAGCCGTAGTGCAGCCGAGCATCTGGGCATCATAGCTCACATGCGACAGCAGCTTGCGGGCAATGCCCTCACGGCGATGTGCCGGGTCGACGGCGACATCCAGAATCTGCACATCACCGTCCACGACCATACCGCCGGCAAGGCCCAGCAGCTTGCCGTCGTCGTGTGCCACCCACCAACTACGCGGCGCAGCGACGTCCTCGCCCAGTTCGGACAGGAACATGCCCGGCGTCCATGCCTCGTGTCCGGCACCTTCAAAGCAGGCAGCCTCCAGCGCGCTTGCGCCCTCGGCATCCGCCGCGCCCATGGGACGGAACTGCAGATGACGACCGGCGAGCTCATCGGCAACACCCGTAATTTCGCTCTGTGCACTCTCAGCAAGACCAAGACGCTTGCGCTCGTTTTCCTCGGCATCCGAAAGGCGCGTGTAAATCGGCAGGACGCGGGCCGGATCGCCGTCACCCGCAGCGTGCGCGAGCAGCAAGCCCTCGCCCGAAGGCCACCACAGGTCACGCTCCACGCAGCGGGCGGCCTCGTCCTCACCCAGCAGCTTGCCATAGCGCACGAGACCGTCACCGGTCAGCTGAACCTGGCCCCAGTCCGCTGCTTGGCGCCACTCATCGAGCGCCACGGCGGCCTTGACCACGTGTTCGCGCTCAAATTGACGCTCGGGACCCTCATCGACCAGCATATACAGCGCCGGATATACCTCACCGCGCATAGCATCGGCCAAGATACCAAGCTTGCCGCGCACGCCAGCCTTCCACGCCGTCCAAGCGCAAGCGTCGAGCGTCGACACGCCCAGCAGCGGAACATTGGCACCACGCGCGAGGCCCTTGGCAGTGGAGATGCCGATGCGCACACCCGTAAAGGACCCCGGGCCGCGGCCGACCACATAGCAACCAACATCGCTGCGATCCAGACCGGCTTGAGCCAGCACGCCATCAACGGTATTCACGAGCTCAACGTTGGCGTGACGGCGACACATGTGGTCGCCACTCACGAGCTTCGTCTCACCCGTCTGCCCATCAATCCAGCTTGCCGCGCAGGCAAGCATGTCAGTCGAGGTATCGAGCGCCACCACCAGCGCGTTGTCGTTATGCAAGCTCATCTTGTACAGCCTTATCAATCAAATGGGAAAGCTCCATTGCGCGGTCACCGTGCGCCTCAAGCGTTATCGTTCGCACGTCGCTGTCGCCCTCATCACGCCTGAGCGTCACCGAAAGATACTCATCCGTCAGCTCGTCCTGGAATTGTTCGCCCCATTCCAGCAGGCAAGCACCCTCATAGCCCAGCACATCGAAAATGCCCGTATCCTCGAGCTCGTAGGCATGCTCCAGGCGGTATAGATCAAAGTGAAACAGCGGAATACGACCTTGATCGTGAACGGCCATGAGGGCGAACGTAGGGCTCGTAACCATATGCCCATCGCCCAGCCCGCGCGAGACGCCCTTGGTAAAGTGAGTTTTGCCCACTCCCAGGCCACCGGTCAGGATGAGCACATCTCCGTCCTCAAGGCACGGTGCAATTAGCTCGCCAAAGTACTCCGTATCGGCAGCGCAAGTCGTTTTGTAAGTACCTACCCCCAGGCGCTCCAGGGACATATATGCTCCTTATTATTCCGAGGCGTCCTCTGGTGCGGGATGTCGCCCCAGATAGTCGCCCAGCATCTTAAAGTCTTCCTCCAGTAGCTCCTGCCACGCCGGATTGCGTAGCGCTGCTGCCGGATGGAAAGTGGGCATTACTACAAAATGCCCCATCTGGTGGAACCTGCCGCGCAGCTTAGTAATGCCAATCTCGGTCTTAAGCACAAAGTGCGTCGCGGGGTTGCCGAGCGTCACGATAATATCGGGCCAGATGCTTCGAATCTGCTCGCGCAAAAACGGTGAGCAAGCCAGCACTTCCTCGGGGCGCGGATTGCGGTTTCCCGGCGGGCGGCACTTAAGCACGTTGGCAATGTAGACGTCTTCGCGTTTGAGCCCCGCCAGCGACAAAATGCCGTTGAGATCCTCGCCTGCCGCCCCCACAAAGGGCTCGCCCTGCAAATCCTCATTGCGGCCCGGCGCCTCGCCAATAAACATCACGCGAGCGCGGGGGTTTCCCACGCCAAACACGATATTGTGACGCGACTGGTAGAGCTGGCAGAGGTGACAATCGCCCAGAACGGCCTCGATCTCCTCGAGTGCGACCTCACGCGGCGCCTGATGGCTATGGCCGGGGATGTGCATGACGCCCATAGCGGCTCCTACACGTAGACCTTGTCGAGACGCATGCCAAAGCCGCAGGCGACCTCGTAGTTAATCGTTCCGCGCAGTCGGGCCATCTCGTCCATAGTGATCTCGGCGTCGCCATCGCGGCCGACAATGATCATCTCGTCACCATACTCGGCCTCGGGAATCTCGTGTGCCGGGTTGGACTGAATGGCGACCATAAACTGGTCCATGCAGATATTGCCAACCTGATGCACGCGCTCGCCGCGATACAGCACATCCATACGATTGGAAAGCGTACGCGAAAGGCCATCGGCATAACCGATCGGCAGCGTGCAGATCTGAACGCGCGTACGCGGTACGCGGTAGGTAAAACCGTAGCCCACGCCCTCGCCCATCGCAGGGTGTGCCACGCGCGTCACGCGCGCATGGACGCTCATAACGGGATCAAGCTGCATCACGCGGCCACTCAGCTCGCACGGCTGCATGCCATACAAGCCGACGCCGGCGCGAATCATATCAAAATGCATCGAGGGGTCGAGCATCGAGGACGGCGTGTTGGCGCAGTGCACGATACCGCACTCAAAGCCCGCATCCCTAATGGCCTGAACGGCCTCGGTAAAGCGCTGACACTGCAGTTTGTAGTCCCAGCCCGAAGGTTCATCGGCCGTGGCGAAGTGAGTAAATACGCCGTCGCACTGAATACCGCGATGGAAATTAATACCGCGGACAAAGTCGAGCACCTGCGTGTAATGTACGCCAATGCGGTTCATGCCCGTCTCGATGGCGAGATGATACTTGCCCACCTTGCCCGCCGCGACGGCACATTCGCCATACGCAAGAGCAAAGTCAGACGTATAGACCGAGGGCATGATATCAAACTCGAGCAACGTCGGAATAGCCTCGATAGGCGGCTCGCTTAGGATGAGGACGGGTTTCGTAATCCCGCCCTGTCGGAGCTCAACGCCCTCGTTAACCGTCGCCACGGCAAACATGTCGGCACCGGCCGAATACATGATCTTGGCGCACTCAACAGCTCCATGACCATAAGCATCGGCCTTGACCACGCAGCACAGGCGCTGACGCGGATTCAGCAAGTTCTTATAGGCCCTCGTGTTGCGACGGAGCGCCCCGCGGTCGATCTCGACCCAGGACCAGCGCGTCAAATCGGCTTTATTCATGATTAGTCATCCGACCCTTCGTCCATGATTCCCAGATCTTCGAGCGCATCCTTTGCCGCCAGCTCCATGGCAGGACCGATCAAGTCGATAAGATCGGTCGCGATGACGCTCTTCTCACCATACTCCGTCGCCGCGGCAAAACCGGCGTAGCTGTGAAGTGCGACGGCGTACGAATACAGCAACTCCCAACGATCCATCTCGTCGCGCATGGTGGCAAGCGTGCCGGCCAAAATACCCGCGAGAACATCACCCGAACCGGCAGTTGCCAGAGAAGCCGGACCCGAGAGCGGCAGCAGCACACGCTCAACGCCACAGATAGCCGTCGTCGGCCCCTTGGCAATGACCACCAGATTGTCGGAGCCTGCAGCCCAGACAACCTTCTGCGCGGCCGCAATCGCGGTACCAAGGTCGTTCACCTCGTCACCGGCAACCAGACGAGAAAGCTCACGATAGTGCGGTGTCATAACCAACGGCTGCTCGCGACGATACATCTCGGGGTTACTATCAATACCGTCAATGGCAATCTTAGCAAGGCAGTTGAGTGCATCGGCGTCCAAAATTAGCGGTACATCAAGCTCGAGCAAGCCCGAAACCACCTGCATAGCGCCGGCAGACGTCGTCATACCGGGACCGCACAGCACGCAGCTGTACTTCTTTGCGATCTCGCACACCGTCATGCGCGCAGCGGCGCCAAAGGAGCCGCGGGAATCAGACGGAATAGCAAAGACCGGAATCGAAGGAAGTGCCATGCGAATGAGATTGGCGCAGGCGTCAGGAGCCGCGACTGCCACGTAACCAGCACCCGCGCGAGCTGCAGACTTGGCCGCCATAATGGCAGCACCAGGATATTGCGCTGATCCGGCGACAATAAGCACGGAGCCACGGGAATACTTATCGATATTCGATGGTAGCGGAGCAAAGTAATCAACTAAGTCACCGGGCTCGACAATCTCGGCGGCGTGGTCGACATCATCGATGACCTCGTCAAGACGGTCGTAAAGATTGCCGCAGATCAAATCGCCGGCATACTCAGGACCATCAGCGCTATACAGACCAATCTTGGGCGCAATCATCGTCACCGTGCGCTCGGCACGAATGCAGTCGTCATCAACAACGCCCGTCTCGGCATTCAGGCCCGAGGGGACATCAATGGATACGACACAATCGGCGCATTCATTGACCGTAGGAATCCAAATGGAGAACGGCGCACGCAGATTCCCGTGGAAACCGGTACCAAAAATGGCATCGACAACAACATCGGCCTTATCGATCAAAACCTCGAGTTCGTCACGCGAGGGACCGACGCAAACGTGCACATCGCGGCCGGCAGTTCGACGAGCAACATGACGTGCCAGAGCAGCAGGAATCTCATCCGGCTCAACCGGAGAAACGATATCCACGTCCACACCCTTGTGGCTCAGGATATCGGCGGCAACCCAACCGTCGCCGCCATTATTACCAAAACCGACCAGAACGAGAACCCGATCGGGATTGAGCTTCAAGACCTCGTTGGCGGCAAACTCACCCGCTAGCTCCATAAGCTCGGCCTTCGAAGTCCCTTCGCGTTCGATGATATCCTCGAGACGAACGACTTCTTCGGTACTCAAAACCGGTTTCATCTATGCTCCTAGCGTATCTTGCGAAGCATCGCCCAGGTGCTCCGTCAATGCTGAATTCTGCAGCTGTTCAAGCTCATCTAAAACAGAGCGAGCCTCTTTAAATGTCTGCGCAACGCGTTTCTTGTTGCTCACTTTTTCTTCCTTAGGCTTAGGTCGAGCATCTTCGGTAATGGCGATGGCATTCGCAACGGCTAAGTCTCCTGTAAGCGTAATGGAAAGAGCGACCTCAACAACACCCAGCTCTTGAGCGATCTCGAGTGCACGGCCCGAAAGCAGCGCCTTCGGCTTGCCGAGTTTATCACGCGTTACCGAAACATCCTGGCGACCCACGCCTTGACTAAAACCCGTGCCGAGAGCTTTAAGCACCGCCTCGCGCGAAGCAAAGCGGCTCGCATAGTGAGCAGCGGGACGCGATGATGCATCGCAATACGCACGCTCTTCTTCGGTAAACACACGCCGAGCAAACGACGGCGTCTTTTCAAGAATTGATTTCATGCGGGAAATCTCGACGATATCAACGCCGATACCAGCTTCAGCCATGTTCACCTCCATATCGCACAGACTAAGTTATTGTAGCCCGTTCACAGAAGATGCGACAAACGAGGGTTATAAAACACAGCTACTATGTGAGACAAATTGCCCGAGATACAAAAAAGGGGGAGGCCGCGAGGCCTCCCCCTTCTGCAGTTCAAGCGTACGGCTCGGTGCCGTCCACCGGTCAGCGGCGCCCTGGCCTCCCACGG